>JALYYF010000073.1 GCA_030946725.1 Candidatus Dormiibacterota bacterium | reverse complement strand
TTCGCCGGTCGAAAGGGAGGAGGGTGATGCAGGAACAGGGCACGCGCTCGCAGGTCGGGCGGGCCGCCATCGCAAGCACGATCGGCACGTCGATCGAGTGGTACGACTTCTTCCTCTACGGCTCCGCGGCCGCGCTGGTCTTCCCCAAGCTGTTCTTTCCGAAGAACGACCCGCTGGCCGGGGTGCTGATCTCCTTCGCCACCTACGCGGTGGGGTTCGCCGCGCGGCCGGTCGGCGCGGCCATCTTCGGCCACTACGGCGACCGGATCGGCCGCAAGGCCACGCTGATCGTCACCCTGCTGGTGATGGGGCTGGCCACGACGGCCGTCGGCCTGCTCCCCAGCTACTCCAGCATCGGCATATGGGGCGGCGTCTCGCTGACCCTGCTCCGGATTCTGCAGGGCATCGGCGTGGGCGGGGAATGGGGAGGCTCTGTCCTGCTCTCGATGGAGTGGGGAAGCAACAAGCGCAGGGGCCTGGTCGCCAGCTGGCCTCAGATGGGCGTGCCCATCGGCCTGATCATGGGCAACGGCGCCCTGCTGATCGTCAGCCGGGTCACCGGGCCGGCGTTTCTGACCACAGGCTGGCGAATTCCGTTCCTGCTCAGCCTGGTTCTGGTCGCCGTCGGGCTGTACATCCGGCTGGGGATCACTGAGACACCTCTGTTCCGCCGCCTGGTGGAGCGCAAGCGGATCGAGCGGCAGCCGGTGGCGGAGGTTTTCCGGCGGAACTGGAGGGAGATCGTCCTCAGCGCCCTGGTTCGCGTCAGCGAGCAGGCGCCCTTTTACATCTTCACGGCCTTTGTGCTCGCATACGGGACGAAGCAGCTCAAGTTCAGCAACGACTACATGCTCGTCTGCGTCTTCCTGGCGGCGGTGGTCTCGCTGGTCACCGTGCCCCTGGCGGGCCACCTGTCCGATCGCTACGGCCGCCGGCTCATCTACACCATCGGCATCGTGCTCGTCGGCCTCTTCGCCTTCCCCTATTTCGCGCTGCTCGACACCAGGGTCGGCAGCCTCGTGCTGGCGGCCATCGTGATCTCCTTGATCCCGCACGACCTGCAGTACGGGCCGCAGGCCGCCCTGATCGCGGAGAGCTTCACCGGGCGGCTCCGCTACAGCGGCGCATCCATCGGCTACCAGCTGGCATCGGTGATCGCGGGCGGACCCGCGCCGCTCATCGCGACGGCGCTCCTGGCCGCCTACAAGAGCTCCGTGCCCATAGCGATCTACATCGTGCTGTGCGCGCTGGTGAGCCTGGTCGCCGTGCGACTCCTGCCGGACCGGTCGGGAGCTGACCACAACGTCGAGTACGAGGACCAGGCGGTCACGGCGAGAAGGGGCGCCGACCGCCGGCTGGAAAGCCCCAGCACCGGCTGAGGCGCGGGGCCTCCGCCGGTCAGGAGGCCTGCTGGCGGGATCCCACCAGGCGGCGGGACTCCGCCATCAGCCCCCGCGACATCGCGACCTCGCCGCTCTCGATGTAGCGCTCGTGGTTCAGCTCGACCGTCTGCGGCTCGTAGAGGTAGTTGACCATGACGCCGTAGGAAGCCTGGCCGCCGTCCGAGAGGTCGGCGTCCAGGTCTATCCGCTCGAGCCGCGCTCCGTTGGCGAGGTGGAAGTGACCGACCGGGTCGCTGACCCGCCGCCCGCGGCGGATGCGGAGAAGGTAGTCGAGTGCCAGCCGCCGGAGGACCGTCTGAACCGGAGCCGGCCTCGGCCCGGCGCTGGAGAGCAGGTGGCGCAGCGCCACCACTGGATCGGCGGTGCCGGCCAGCCGCCCCAGGTCGTCGGCTCTGTCTCCGATCAGTGCCTGCAGGCGCTCGTCGGCGAACCCATCAGGGGCGTCGGTGCGTTCGACCGCACGCCGGAGGCCTGGGAGCGGCGACAGGGTGGCGAAGGTCTTGAGCCAGGGCACGTCGGCGGAGAGCTCGCTTACCACGCGCTTTATCAGGAAGCTGCCGAAGGAGATGCCCCGCAGACCGCGCTGGCAGTTGCTGATCGAATAGAAGATCGCGCTGTCCGCGACCGAAGTCGAGGCGACCTCGCGGCCGGGGTCGATGAGGGGCCCGATCGCCTCCGCCAGGCCGCGGGTCAGCGCAACCTCGACGAATATCAGCGGCTCGTCCGGAAGCGCTGGATGGAAGAACGCGTAGCAGCGCCGGTCGGCCGCCAGCCGGAGCCGCAGATCGTCCCAGCCCTGGATCTGGTGCACAGCCTCGTACGCGATCAGCCGCTCCAGGATGGCCGCCGACGTGTGCCAGTTGATCTCCTCCAGGCGCAGGAAGCCGGGATTGAACCAGGACGACAGCAGGTGATGGAGATCGGCCTCCACCGGTCTCAGGGCGGAGGTCTCGGGAAGCAGCTCGAGGAGGCGCGCCCGCAGCTGGACCATTGCCTGGGTGCCGCCCGGCGCAACGTTGAGGCGCCGAAACAGCTCCTGGCGCGGCGACTCGGCCGCCGCGGCCAGGTCGCCGAGTGCTTCGGCGTCCCGGTTGGAGAGCCAGCGTTGGACGGCGCCGTCGATCCGGTTGGAGTCGGGGCCCAACCGGACCGCCAGCATGTGCAGGAACGTGGCCGTCTGGCTGCCGTCCATCGCCTGGATGGCGTGCACCAGCTCGCTGGCGAGGGCGACGCCAGAGGCTTCCCCTCGCTGGGCCAGCAGCTTTTCGCACAGCGCTTCGGCCGAATGCGGGGCGCGCCCGGCGGGACCCCGACTGAGGATCTCGCGGCCCCGGTCGGCGATCACGCCGACCTGCTCCAGCCACGTCCGACCTCTCATTCGAGGTCAGACTAGCTCCGAGGAGGCCCACTCGTCTGGTTCCTCCCCCCGCCTGCGGGGGGAGGTTGGAGGGGGGCCTTGGCGCTGACTTTCCGGCGTCGCGCGATTGTGAGGGCTTGCGCGCTCCAAACCCCCCACCTACCTCCCCCCGCGTGCGGGGGAGGACTGACTAGACCGGTTGGCCTAGCGCTTCCCGTAGATGAAGCCGACGACCGGGGCCTGGCCGGGACGCAGGGTGCGCCGGCTGACGACGTTCCAGCCCACGAAGTTCATCTCCGAGACCGTCCAGGACCCGTCCCCGTTCACCGACTCGACGTAGGCGACGTGTCCCCAGCCGCTCTCGCGGGTGACCATGATGGCGCCCACCACCGGCGTCTGGCCCTCGGCGTAGCCGTACGGCGGCGCGTTCGGCCACCACTGGATCGCGTCGCCGAACCAGGGGGCGTTGCGCTTGTTGGCGACGTACCAGGTGCAGTACCCGTAGGCGAAGTGGTTCGGCCCTGGCGGATCCACGATGGCGCCGGGCGGTGGCGCTCCACCCGGCGGCGGAGCTGCGGCGGGGGGCGGCTTGACGGCCGAAGGCCTGGTCGCCGCCGCCTGGGTTGCGCGGGCCTGGGCCGTGATCGCGTCCGCGCGGGCTTGCAGCACCGCGTCGTTGGCCTGGTTGCGCAGTGCCAGTGTCTTGGAAGCGACCTGCGCGGCCTGGTCCCTGGCCTGCTTGATCTTTTCGGTGTTCGCCGCCTGCTGGTCGCGAGTCTGCTGGTCCCTCTTGCGGAGCTCCTGCGCCTGGATCTTCAGCCGCCACTGCTTCTGCGCGATCAGCTGCGACTGCGCGATGTCAGAGATCAGCTGGTCCAGACTGGTCGCGTCCAGGATCGTGGTCAGGGACAGCGCCGGCCTCTCGTACTGCGCGCGGGCCAGGACGGCCACTTCCTTCTGCAGCTGGGACTCCCGCTTCTGGTCATCGGCGAGCCTGGCGTTCAGGTTGACGGCCTCTGACTCCGCCGTCTCCACGCTGTTGTTGAGCTCGTCCAGGCGCTTCTGACTGTCGGTCAGCGTCTGGTTCAGCTGTGCCAGCTGCTGCGTCTGGTCCGGCGCGGCCGCGGACGCGGCTGTGGCCTGGGCGGGGACCAGCACCGTGGCGGCGAGCAGACCGAGGACCAGTTTTCCAGTCAACCTGTTCATGGTTGCGACCTCACAATGCACTCCACCTCCAGACGCGCCACCCCTGTCTCGAGGGTGAGGTCTGATGCCCGCGCCACGAGGTGGGGCGAGCGGGGATGGGCGGAGATCCGGTGACGATGGACAGGGGATACCGGCCAAGGCTGGCTCGTATCCTGGTTCCGATCTTGCTAGGCTCCGGCGTCGGCTGAGACGAATGGAGGAAACGCGCTGGATATGGTGCCTTTTGACTACCCCCCGGCACTTTGCCCAGCAACATACTCCATCCCGGGGACGTCCGGCCAGTCCAATTGGTCCGCCCGGCCCCTGCCGGCTTGACGGAGTGACCTGTTGTGGCCGGTGAGCTGGCGGACCTTCGCGCCGAACTGCTGTCCCGGGGCGCCGGGGACGAGGGCGTTCGCAACCGCCTGATCGAGGCCGGTCTGGGGGGCTCTTTGGAGGCGGACGCCATCGCCGCAGAGGTGGAGGCGACGGATCGCGCCAACACTGAATGGTTGAAGGAAGTGCTGGAGCGCCGGGGGTGGCCGCTGTCGTCGGAAGTAGGCCTGGATGGGGCCCACGCCGCCTGGTTGCTGGCCCAGCACGCGGACCACGATCCTGCCTTCCAGCGCCGGTGTCTGGACCTGATGGCCGAAGCGGTCGCGGCTGGCCAGGCAGGCAAGAGCGACTTTGCGTACCTGACGGATCGGGTGCTTCTGGCGGAGCGGCGCCCTCAGCGCTACGGGACCCAGTTCACCCAGCGCGGCAACGCATGGGAGCCGCATGAGCTCGAGGACCCCGGCCGTGTGGACCAGCGCCGCGCGGAGATGGGACTCGGCCCGCTCGACGAGTACGCGGAGACGATCCGGAAAGCCTACGGTGACCCCCCAGGAGCCCAGACCTGAGCGGACCGCGCGGGCGGGGTCTCAGGTCCGCAGGGGCCGGAGGGCGTCAACGGCGCGCTGGTGGACATCCTCGACGCTTCCCGAGCCGTCGATCTCGAGCATCGGCACCCCTCGCTCACGGTAGTAGTCGAGCACCGGCGTGCTCAGCTCCCTGTACTCGGTCAGGCGTTCGGCGATGGAGTCCGGGTTGTCGTCGGCGCGGTGCTGTTCCGCCGCCCGCCGCAGGAGACGCCGGGTGAGAGTCTCCGGGTCGACCTTCAAGAAGAGCACGAAGGCGATGGGGCGCCCGGCGGCGTCGAGCACGGCGTCGAGCGCCTGGGCCTGGGGGACGGTGCGAGGGTAGCCGTCGAGCAGGGCGCCGGAGGCGGCGTCCTTCATCCTGAGCCTCTGCTCGACCACTCGCTCGATCAGTTCGTCCGGGACCAGGTGGCCCGCCTCGAGCAGTGGTGCGACCTCGCGCCCGAGGGGGCTCCCGGCCTCAGCCTCAGCGCGCAGGAGGTCGCCGGTGGAGATGTGGACCGTCCCCAGCGCGTCCGTTATCAGCTGCGCCTGGGTGCCCTTGCCGCTCCCTGGGGCGCCGAAGATGATTCCCAGCACCAGGCCCATATTGTGGCTGCCGCACCTCTTCACAGGGCGGCACTTCCGGGCGGTCCGCCCAGCACTGGGGTCGAGGCCTGCAAGAATGGCCCGGCATGAGGGTCGTGGCCGCGCCCAATCCCTACAAAGGCAGCCTCAGCGCTCCCGAAGCCGCTGCCGCGATCCGGCGTGGCGTTCTCCGGGTCTGGCGCGACGCCGAGGTGCCGGAGGTCCCCGTCGCGGACGGGGGCGAGGGTACGGTGGACGCGCTGGTCGCCGCCCACGGCGGCGACCTGGTGACCGTCACCGTGGAGGGGCCGCTGGGGGAGCCGGTCCAGGCCTCGTTCGGCCTCATCGAGGGGGCGCACACCGCGGTGGTCGAGCTGGCTTCCGCCTCCGGCCTTCCCCTGGTGTCACGCGGTCGCGAGGATCCGCGGAGGGCCTCGACCTACGGATTCGGCCAGCTCCTGGAAGCGGCCCGAAACCGAGGGGTGGGCCGGATCATCGCCGGTATCGGTGGTTCGGCCACGAACGACGGGGGAGCCGGAATGGCCCAGGCGCTGGGTTACAGGCTGCTGGACGCAGCCGGGGAGGACCTTCCCCAGGGTGGCGCCTCGCTGGCCCGGCTCACGCGCATCGACGCTTCGGCGGTCGACCCCGCGTGGCGCGAGATAGAGGTCAGCGTGGCCTGCGACGTAACCAACCCGCTGTACGGTCCCCAGGGCGCCACCGCGGTCTATGGCCCGCAGAAGGGTGTGACGCCCGAGCTGGTGGGCGAACTGGATCGCGCGCTGGCGCGGCTGGCGGATGTCATAGCCGAGGACCTCGGCGTCCGCGTGGCGGACCTGCCGGGTGCGGGCGCCGCGGGCGGCACAGGGGCCGGCCTGGTGGCATTCGCTGGAGCCAGGCTCCTGCCGGGCGCCCCCCTGGTGGTCGAGGCGGCGGGGCTGGACCAGGCCCTTCGGGGCAGCGACCTGTTGCTCGGTGGGGAGGGACGGGTGGACAGCCAGACGGTCTACGGGAAGGGGCCGATCGAGGTGGCCCGCCGGGCGCGACTGGCCGGGATTCCGGCGGTCCTGCTGGCCGGCCACCTCGGCGAAGGGTGGGAGCGGGTACTGGAGGAAGGGGTCTCCGCCGCGCTGCCGCTGGCGGAAGGCCCCGGCACCGTCGAGCACATGATCGATGACGCGCCCGGGCTCCTGGAGAGGGCCGCGGAGCGCGCCTGCCGCCTGGTCGAGGTCGGCTGTGTCATCTCTTCCACCCGCACCGGTGGGGGGAGCCTGGGGCCGGGGTGATCGCTGGCCGGCCGGGCTGCTCCACTCGGGGGGCGTCAGCGGGTCGGGTCGGGTTGCGACCTCCATTCGTAAGGCCGCTCGAAGTAGCCCATGAAGCAGCGCAGTTCATCGACCCGCTTTACTGCGACCGCCGGGTTGCCGGCTACGACGATCCCGGCCTCCACGTTCCTGGTGACCACGCTTCCAGCGCCGACCAGGGCGCCGGCTCCGATGCGAACGCCGGGAAGCACAGTGACGTTGCCACCCACACTGACGTCGTCCTCGAGCGTGGCTCCCAGCACACAGTCCAGGTAGCGCGGGCAGGCGGGGTGCGGGTCGTCGGTGAATACGACGCCTGGTGCCAGGAAGACGCGCTTTCCGATCGTCACGTGTTCCAGGAAGCACAGTGAGTGTATGCGCGTCCCGGCGCCGACGCGGTTACCGCGCTCGAGCACGGCGTGCGTTCCCACACTGCAGTCGTCGTCGATGACGTTGTCTTCGCGAATCAGCGCTCCGTGACCGGTGCTCACGGCGTCGCCAATGACCACGCCGGCGTAGATGACTGTGCCGGAGCGGATGCGACCACCGCCGCCGATGCGGGTCGGCAGCTCGCCGGGACTGGCCCCTGCGGCAGGTAGACCGATGACAACGCCCGGTTCCAAAACCGTGCCCGGGCCGATTTCGACTCCGGGATAGATCAGGGGCTCGTTCACGGCCAGCATATTACCCGCGCACCTCGCTGATGAAGATGCGCGACGTTCGCCGCAGATGAGGCAAATAGCCCACGCGGTGCTCGCAGCTGTGGCCGGCGGCCGCTGCATTTGAAGGGGTGGGGATCGCGGGGACTCCGGGGCGGGTCTTGGCGAACCGTCTTGTCCCGGTCCTCTACGTGACTTAGGTCCCATTGATCCGCCTGCTTGACGTGCTTACCGTGGGTCACGGGCTGCTGGGCGGTGAGCTGTGGAAGCCATGGGTAATCGCCGCCAATCGTCAGAAGCAAGAACTGCGTCAATCGTCCTGCGCAGACTGTGGACCAGGCCGCTCGGTTCGGTCGTAACCGGAACTCGTGGCTTTGGGACGCTGCCTTCCAGCGACTTTGACGCAGGAACTCCGGATCGAGCCCGTCAATCGATTGTTGGCGGGATGACGCGTCGACTGTGTATGTACACGCGCGGCCATGCCCAGGCCCCGCCGCAGCGAGCGCGATCTCGAGAGAGCGGCGAGGAGAGAGGAACATGAAGACCGAGGGCGCGAGCCATTCCACGACGGACGCCGGCGCACCGCCGGACACGGATGCCGGCCGGCCACCCGCGGAGCCGCAACGACCCAACCGAGACGCGAGGTCGCGCGTGCTTTCTCAGAACGGTAGATGGTGGTGGAATGGCCGGCGCTGGATCTCCGCTGTGTCGGAGGACGGCCTGTGGCGCTGGATCGGAAATCAGTGGAAGCCGACAGTCGAGCTCGATGGCAAGCGGCCGGAGCAGCTGGCCAAGACATTTACGGAGCTGGCCGACGATTGCTACGCTAGAGCTGGCGCCGTCCTCACAGACCGTGTGCAGGAGTGGCAGCCCGAGGGGGAGGTGCAGGAGCTGGTTGCTCAGGCGCAGGGTGTCCTGGCTCGTCTGCGTGAGGCCCCGCCGGAGACGGCGGATGCAGGCTCTGGGCGTGGTCGCCTGCTCGGACGTCACACGCCGGCGAGAGAGCGTCCAACCGATGACGACGCGCGCGAGGCGCTGACCTCCGAATACGTCAGGCTGACCGTTCGGCTGGCGCGGCTGGCCCCTCAGCCGACCTTCAAAGAAGCCGATGACATGCTCACGGTGGCGCACTTGCTGGACGAGCGTGCGGAGCAGTTGAGCAGCGGCGTCCGCGACGTCGACGAGGCCGAGCGTGTGCGTGCCGACGTCGCGGTGAGCGCTCAGAGAGATCTGACGGCCGCCGAGGAGGCCAGGGCCAAGGCGCTCGAGGAAGCCCGCAAGGCCATCGAGTCCGCCGAGCTGGTACACCGAAGGTCGGTGGCGGGCGCGCGCGCTCATCTGCGCAGCCTGCTCACCCCCGGTCCCGGCGAGCTCAAGGCGGCCCTGGGACCCTTCCGGTTGCACGCCGCCTCGCTGGAGACGCCGTCGGGCCGGCTGCCGTCGGCGGCCCTCCGCGCCTTCGCCGACAGCGCCGAGGCGCTCTGGCGGCAGCACCGGGAGGCGCTGGCCGACCTGGTTCTGGTGGGCGCTCCCGAGACCGAGGCCTTCCTGACCGCGCTGACCGAACGGAGCCCCGCGCTCTTCCTGCTCTTCCTGGGTCCGGCGGCCAAGGCGCTCTGCGCCTCACCGAGGAACCAGGCGGAGGAAGCCCGCAGGTTCGCTGCCATGGTCACCAGGCAGGGCGAAGAGGCCAAGGCCGCCAATCAGGAACGTGACGTGAAGATCCGGGAGGCCGAGGCAGACCTGGAGCGGACGGTGCAGGACCGGTCTTCTGTCGAGCGGGCCGAGAGCGAGCTGGCTCGTCTGGAGGCGGACCCGGGATTGCTGGGCGCCATCGACGCCTCCCGCCGGCGGCTGGACCGGGCTCGCGGTGATACGCCGGAGCTGATCTCGGCGAGGAGACGGCTGGTGGAGGTGGCGCAGCAGCTGATCGCTTCCCCCGAGCCCCTCCGCATGGAACGCGTGGCCGGTGCGACGGGCGGTTCGACCAGGCAGGACGGGAGGGCAGATGGCGAACGCTCCTAGGTCAT
>JALYYF010000069.1 GCA_030946725.1 Candidatus Dormiibacterota bacterium | reverse complement strand
TGCGCAATTCCAGCGTGGACGACCGGCTGCTGGACGTCCTGGCGGTCGAGAACCACGCGCTGCGGCGAGCCCTCGCGCGGGCGGCCCTGCAGGGGCTCGTGCGCGCGGGAGGCGAGGTGTCCGGGATCCGCGCCTACCACGTCCGCAGGTTGGACGTGCGCACCGGGGAGCACCTCGAGGTGGCACTCGACGGCGAGGTCCGCGGCAAGCTGCCGGCCAGCTTCCTCGTCGTGGGAGAGGGCCTACGGGTCGTGACCCCCCAGGACTTCGAAGACGTCGACGATCCCCCCGGACAGGTCCCGCCCGGCGGCTCATGATCCGTTCATCTGGCTGACGTACCTTCTGGCGGAGGCAGATGGCAGTTGATGAAAGGGTCCCCCCTTACGGGATGAGCGGCCGGCGCGAGGTTCGGCGATACCCGACGCCGCGATCCGTCGCCTTCGTGGCCCTGCTGCTCGGCCTGGGCTCGGCGATCGCCTTCGGCGTGCTGGGCGAGGAGATCCAGGACCGCGAGCCGGTGGCGGTCGACACCGGGGCGTCCCAGTTCCTGCACGGGTTCTCCAGCCCGCCGCTGGACGCCGTGATGCAGCTGGCCTCCTTCGTCGGTTCGGCGTATTTCGTGATCCCCGTGCTGGCCCTTGTGGCGATCCTGCTGCTGAGGCGACGGCGGCTCGCGGAGGCCGTGTTCCTCTCAACCGCCTACGCCGGCAGCGGAGCGCTGAACTTCCTGCTCAAGCTCCTCTTCCAGCGCGTCCGGCCGAGTCTGCCCTGGTCGCCGGGGGCGCCCGACTACAGCTTTCCGAGCGGCCACTCGATGAATTCCTTCGTCTTCTACGTGGGCCTGGCGGTCGTGGCCTGGCTGGTCCTCGGACGCCGAGTGGGGATCGCCGCCCTGGTGGGCGGCCTGGTCATCGTCCTGCTCGTGGGCGTGAGCCGGGTCTACCTCGGTTACCACTACGTCAGCGACGTGCTGGGCGGCTACGCGGCCGGGCTGCTCTGGCTGGTCATCTGGAGCGTCGCCTTCGCGGCGATCTGGACGGGGCTTCGAACCCGAATAGGCCGGGGCGCCGCGCGCAGTCCCGACCTCCCGGCGGCCTGACCGGGCGGCGCCCGGTCAGCGGCTGAAGAGCTCGATCACGGCAGTCAACTCCTCGGCCCCGTGCTGGTCCGCCGCCAGCCCGTACAGCTCGCGGGCCTGGCCCGCGACCGGCATTGCGGCTCCGGCGGCGTGGCCGGCGTCGAGCGCCAGGCCGAGGTCCTTGACGATGGCGTCCAGATCGAACATCGGCGAGGAGTGGTCATGGTCCAGCAGGCTGCGGGAGCGGGCCTGCAGGTAGGGCACCATCCGGGTCAGGAGCCGGAAGAGGGTCCTGACGTCGAGCCCGGCCCGCTCTCCGGCGGCCAGCAGCTCCGCCGCGGCCAGGTTGCAGACGGCCAGCATGGCGTTGTTCAGGAGCTTCAGCTGCGCGGCGGCGCGGCGGCCGCCGACGTGCTCGGGCTTTCCGAAGGTCTCGAGCACCGGCCGCGCCTTCTCGAAGGCCTCGGGGTCGCCGCCGACCAGGATCACGGCGCTGCCCTGCTCGATGGCCGGTACGCTGCCCAGGATCGGCGCGGTGAGCAGCCGCGACCCTTCCCTCTCCAGGCGCTCGGCCAGCTGCTCCTCGACGTCGGGACCGGCCGTCGACATCTCCACGAAGAGCTGGCCTTCCGGCCGCACCCGGCCCAGCACCTCCAGCACGGCCGCAGCGTCATAAAGGATGCTGAGGACGATCTCGGCGCCCGCCACGGCCTCCTCGACCGAGCCGGCCACCCGCCCCGAGCCGACCTCCCGGGCTCGTTCCGGGGTGCGATTCCAGAGCACCAGCTCGTGGCCGGCCGCGGCCAGGCGGCGGGCTATGGCCGCGCCCATCTTGCCGGTTCCGAGCAGCGCGACCCTCACCGCACCGGCCGGCCGCCCCTCCCGAGCGCGCCTGTCACCGGCACACCGACGGCGAGACTCCGGGGTGACCGCTCACCTCGATCTGGGGCCCGCAGGCCCAGAGGATCACGCCGGTGTTCGCACCGAAGTAGACGTGTGACCCCAGCAGCGCGGCCACCACGAAGCCGATCACGAACGCGAGCAGCGTACGAAGCATCTCTTTCCTCCCTCTTTCCGCTGTCCGCGGCTATCCGACCGACAGCAGCGGCTGGTTGGGCTTCACGACCTCGCCCTCCTTCACGTAGACCTCGGTCACCTTGCCCGGCTTGGTCGCCACGATGTCGTTCTGCATCTTCATCGCCTCCAGTACGGCCACCACCTCACCGAGCTTGACCTCGTCGCCGACTTTCACCGGTACCTTGACGATAAGCCCCTGCATGGGGGCGACGAC
>JALYYF010000061.1 GCA_030946725.1 Candidatus Dormiibacterota bacterium | reverse complement strand
CAGGTCACCAGGGTCAGCGCGGGCGGCCCGGACCTGGTGAAGAGGGCGTCCGTCGAGGCGTCGTACGGGGTGGTGGCGGCGGACTGTACCGCGAACCTGGCCTGCGATCCGTCGGCGCGAACCACGGTGAGCTGGTCGCCTCGCCTGAGGCGGCCCAGGCGCCAGAAGACGGCCGGGCCGTCGGTCCAGTCCAGGTGGCCGTCGATCACGGCGTTGCCGACGTCGCCGGGCGCGCTGCCGGGGCTGTACCAGCCGACGTGGTCGGAACGCGACGGCGTCGCCATGCGACCCTCCGCGTCCAGGCCCAGCGACTCCACCTGGGCATTCACGCCGATCGCAGGGATGACCAGGCGCACGGGGGCGCTCGCCGGGGCGACGATGGCCTGGGCGGCAGCCAGGGTGTCCTGGGAACCGGAACGCGCTGTCGGCGTGGCCGACGCGCTGGGAGAGCTGATGGCACCTGGAGCGCTGGAGGTTCGCGTGGCGGCCACCTGGTTCAGCGGCCAGACTGAACCCCCCGCTCCCGTCAGGGGACGGCCGACCAACAACGCGGACCCCGTGGCCAGCAGTGCCAGCAGTGCGAACAGGCTGACCACCCGACCGAGGTGCCGGCCTCGGCTCGGGCCGCCCCCCTCCAGCGCCCTCACGGCAATCCAGGCTAGCAAGCCCCGGGGATTGCTGCCAGGCCGCAACCACGCGCCGCCCCCTCAGGCAGTGTGGCTTTGTATATCGACCTGGCGCCGGCAGCGCGTTTCGTAAACAATTAGCCTTGGAAAGCTGCGGCGGCCCAGACGAGGCGCCGCCCGATCAGGAGGAAACGTGTACCCCACGGCGATCGCCGGGGGCTGCGCGGGGGATTCATTACTCAGCCTGCGAGGGCGTCCGTGAGCGCCGTCGGCGGTGCGTCGGCCGTTGCGCGGCCGGAGCCGGTGGCCCGGCTGACCGGACTGAGCCTGGGACGCCTGGCCTGGCTGCAGGCGACCCATCGCCGAGCCAGCGCCGCCGTTCTTGGCCTCTGCCTGGCGATCGCGGTCGTAATGCCGGCGCTCCTTCCCCTGCTGGACGGCTACGCGCTGGAGCGGGCGGTCGCGGAGACGGCCGCCAGCAACGGCGCCTTCACCGTCCAGCAGAAGGTCGCGGACGTGGACCAGTTCGGCAGCTTCCAGCACGAGGTGGCGGCCCGCGTGGAGGGGCGCGCGGCCGGGACCCTGCTGCCCCTCACGGCTTTCGCTTCCACGGCTGCCCTTTATCCGACCACCCGGAACACGGACCCGGTCCCGGCCGACCTGGCCGGCCGGGCCTTCCAGGCCTCGTACCTGGACGCGCTGCCGGATCACGTCGAGATGCAGGCCGGCCAGATTCCACCAGACGGTCTGGGCGGCGGTGACCCGGCCGTCACGATTCCGCAGGCGGGTGCGGACCTCGCCGGTCTCAACCTCTTCGACCGGATCTGCCTGAGCTTCAGCTCCGGCGAGCAGCGGCAGTCGAGCTGGTGCGCGCGGATCGTCGGCCTCTGGCGTCCACTGGACGCCCGCGACCCCTTCTGGGGCGGCCGACCGCCAGTGCTCGAGCTGGCCATGGGCCGCTACGACTTCTTCCAGCTGGCCGGCCTGCAGCCTCCGCAGGGCGCGGTCGCGGGTCTGCGCTACTGGGTCGACCCGGCGGCGGTCGACGGCGCGCGCGCCACCCAGCTCGCTCACACCGTCAGCGCCCTGGCCGCCGAGCTGAGGACCCCGCAGCGGCAGGTCCTCACCAGCCTGGACGCCAGCCTGACGCGAGTGAGCGACCAGCACAGGACGGTCTCGGCGATCCTCCACCTCTTCACCGCCGCCCTGGCGCTGCTCGGATTGGTCGTCGCCGGCCTCGTCGGCGTCCGTTTCCTGCGTGAGCAGTCTCATCTGCTGGCGGTCCTGAAGGCGCGGGGCTGGCCCCCCGCCAGGATCTGCCTCCAGGCCTTCGTCGGCCTGGCCGCGCCGGCGGTCTACGGCATTCCGATCGCGCTGGCGGCCTGCATCCTGGTGCTCGCGCTGGTGGGACCGGCCGGCTCGCCGGCGGGAGCAGCGGCGCTCAGATCCGCGCAGGGTCGCACGGCGCTCTACGTCGCCGGCGTGCTGGCCGGGTTGCTGGTGGTCATGCTGGCGATCATCGCCGCCTCAGCCGTCTGGCGAGACCTGCGTCCCTCGCTCGAAGGTCCCTTCCGTCCTGGTCGGACGGAGCGCTCGCAGCCGCCGGTCGCGGGACTGCTGGCGGCGCTCGGGCTGGCCGGGCTTCTCAGCGTCCGTCTGCCCTCCCCGCCCTCGGGCCCGGCAAGCGATGCGCTCGGCCTGGCCCTGGGCGTGCTGCCCATGGCCGGAGTCCTCTGCCTCGCTCTGGCGGCCTCGCTGATGCCGCTGGGCGCAGGGGTCGGGCGCGGCGGCAGCGTGCCCACCCTCCTCGCCCGCTGGCAGCTGAGGCGGGCACCCACCCAGCACGCCGCCCTGGCCGGGGCACTGGCGCTGGCGGCGGCGGCGAGCGCGCTGGCCGTGCTCACCTTGGTCTGGGGCCGCCCGGACGGACAGGTGGCGCTGCAACCGGCGCTGCGCGCGGGCCTGGAGGCGACGCTGGCACTGGGCTCCCTGGCGATCCTGGCGCTCCTGCTGATCGGGACCGCCCTGCACGATGCCTCGCTCAGACGGCGGCGCCTGGACGAGTACT
Organism: Candidatus Dormiibacterota bacterium; assembly: GCA_030946725.1. Lineage (GTDB taxonomy): Bacteria > Chloroflexota > Dormibacteria > Dormibacterales > Dormibacteraceae > Nephthysia. The sequence continues at coordinate 9,705 of JALYYF010000061.1, read as the reverse complement.
CCGGGCTTGTCGGACACGGGCTGTCGGGGGCCCAGATCCGTGGAAGCCTGGGCCGGGAGCAGGCGGTCACCGCGGCCAGAGGCCTGCTGGTGGGCATCCTCCTCGGAGTCTTCCTGGCGACCCTTTTATTGGCGGATTCGCCGCCCACTTCGGACACGATCACTGCCGCGCTCGCCGGCCTGGCGGCGGTCACGGCGGCCCTTCTGGCCGGGACGCTGGCGGTCGGTGCGCTCGCTCGCCGTCTACCGGATCGGCTGGACCCGCTTCGAGGCCTGGAACATTGATCACGGACCGGGCACGCACCTCCCTCGCGGAGGCCCCGCTGGTGGACGTCGAGGATCTGGGCCACGTCTATCAGGAGGCGGGCGGCAGCGTCACGGCCCTCCGTCACGTGGATCTGCAGCTCAGACCGGCAGAGCGGATGGCGATCATGGGGCGCACAGGCAGCGGCAAGACCACCCTGCTCGGCATCCTGGGCGGCCTGGAAACTCCGAGGTCGGGCCTCGTCACGGTGGCCGGTCATGAACTGTCCCGCCTCAGCCGGAAAGAGCGGGAGGCGTTTCGCAGGCGAGTCGTGGGTTACGTCTGGCAGGAGGCCGAGCGCGGCCTACTGCCCGCGCTGACCGTTCTCCAGAACGTGCTGCTGCCGATGCTGGCGGAGCCAGGCTCCCAGCATCAGCGATCGGCCTACGGCCTGCAGCTGCTGGAGGCGATGAGGCTCCGCCCCCTCGCCGGCAGCAGGCTCAGCGAGCTCACCGCAGCCGAAACCCAGAGGCTGGCAGTCGCGGTCGCCCTCGCCAACAGGCCGCTCCTGCTGCTCGCCGACGAGCTGACCGCGGTCCTCGACTGGCCGGCCGGTGGCGAGCTCATGGGCGACCTGGTGAGGCTGCTCCAGTCGACCGCGACGGCTGCGATCGTGGTCAGCCACGACAGGAGGGTCCAGCGCTACGTGGACAGGGTGATCGTCATCCGAGATGGAGTGGCGGACGCGGCCACCGAGGCGGCTTCGCCAATGCCGGCCAGAGGTTAGAGGTGGCATCTGAGCGTGACATCCTCGTGGTAGAAGAGCTCTCTTCGTCGACGCCCAGGGAGGGCAGCCGCAGAGGCGGAGTGCGGCGGGCCAGCCTGCGGATCGCCCGTGGCGAGGTGGTGGCGATCCTCGGGCGCTCGGGATCCGGCAAGTCGGCGCTGCTCGGCCTCTGCGGCGGTTCCGAACGGCCACAGTCGGGCCGGGTGCTGGTCGCGGGCATCGACCTCAGCGAGGTGGACGCCGGAGGACGGGAATCGTTGCTGCGCCAGACCATCGGTTGGGTGTTCCAGAGCCCCCGCCTGGTACCGCTGCTGACGGCGGAGGAGAACGTCGCACTCGCCATGCGGCTGGCGGGAGCGCAGGAGGACGAGGCGCGGGCGCTGACTCAAGCAGCGCTCCAGGCGGTCGGGCTTGCCAACCGTGCAGGGCAGCGGGCATCCGACCTCTCGCGCGGCGAACGGCAGCGGGTGGCCCTGGCGCGGGCGCTGGTCAAGGCCCCCGCGCTGGTCATCGCCGATGAGCCGACAGCGCAGCTCGACTCGGCCACCGCCGACGAGATCCTCTCGCTGCTGGCCGAGGCGGCCCGCAGCGACGTGGCGGTTCTCTTCAGCACCCACGACGAGACCGAGGCGGCCCGTGCCGACCGCTTCCTGGTCATGGACGAGGGCATCCTCCAGGAGGCGCGGCGGGCTCGGGGACGCGCCACGGCGATGCCGCCCCGGCCCTCGCGGCTACCCCCCGCCCGGCTCCAGCGTTCTTCTTGACATGTCCTCCAACCGCTCTTACTATCTCTCAGATACTTGGTTCGAGAAATGGTCTGGAGACTGCCTAAGATTCACTGAGCCGGCACCCCCTGCGTTCTGGGGTCGCCTGCCCGGCCCGCCGCCGCGACGCGGGAAAGGTTGCGACAAACCGCCCGCGAGCCGTCGATTCGCCACAACCCACGCTGCTAGAATTCGGCGCCATGCGGCCGGATTTCCGGTCGCGTGCCATGCGGTGTGGGGCCCGACGAGCTACATCGATCTGGATGATCGCGGCGCTTTGAGAGCCATCGTCTGACACCGTAACGTCGAGAAAGAAGGGAGGGTCACAACGTGCCTGAAATGGCGGGTCCCTGCGGACCCAGTTTCTGTGTGGCCGCTGTGGGGAGCATCGTCTGCTGCGGGTGGCGGACGTGAGACAGCGGCTCGCCGTTCCGACCATGGCTGCGATGCTTTTGGTCGCCTGCAGCCTGCAGCCAAGCTCGCCGCAGCAGCAGATCAAGCAGGGCAGCGACATAGTCGTGGGCGCCGCCCTGGCGGCAACCGGCGACCAGACCCCCGAGGCGACGCTGACCAGGCAGGGCTACGATCTCTGGGCCGACTGGGCCAACCGCAGCGGAGGAATCGTGGTCCAGGGCGTCAGGCACCGAGTGCGCATCGCCTACGCGGACGATACCGGCCGGCCTGACGTCTCGGCACAGCAGACGGAGAACCTGATCACCAACGAGAAGGCGACCTTCCTGCTCGGGCCGTACGGAACCACCAACACCGGAGCCGACGCGGTGGTCGCCGAGAAGCACCAGATTCCACTGATGGCCGCCAACGGCGCGGCCAGCCAGCTCTACACGCAAGGACTCCACAACATCTTCGGCGTCATCGCCTCCGCTGATCAGTACCCCGAGGCGGTGATCCACATGGCCCTAGGACTCGATCCCAAACCCACCACCATGGCGGTCCTGACGGCCGACGACGCCTCGTCGCTGGCGATCACGAAGGGCGCCATCGACTACGGGACCAGCCAGGGCATCCGTCTCGTGTACTTCAAGCAGTACCGGAGTGGGACGACCAACCTTTACGACCTGGTCCAGCAGGTCAAGGACAAGAACCCGGACATCTTCGTCAACTCCGGACACCTGCTGGAGGCGATCGCCGCGCACAAGGCCGCGAAGGACCTGCGGCTGGACGCCAAGATGTTCGCCTACGCCATCGGCCCGGCGCAGCCCGAGTTTGCGCAGTCGCTCGGCGCCTCGGCCGACTACGTGGTCACCGCTTCCCCCTGGACGCCCCAGGCGCGATACAAAGCCTCCTACTACCTCTCCAGCGCCGAGTTCGTCGCCGCCTATCGCAAGAAGTACAGCACGCAGCTCGAACCCACCTACCTCACCGCCGCCGCCACGGTCTCCGGTGCGATGCTGCAGCTCGCGATCGAGCGTGCCAAGAGCCTCGACCCCCAGAAGGTCAGGGATGCCCTGGCCACCCTCGACCTGAACACATTCTTCGGGCGCGTCAAGTTCAACGCCGGCGGACAGAACTCCTACAAGAACGTCCTCGTCGAGCAGATTCAGAGCGGTCAGATCCAGACCGTCTGGCCTCCGGAGGTGGCCGCCGCCACGCCGGTGTATCCGGCTCCGACCTGGTCCGCCCGTTTCGGACTTCCGCCGCAGCCGCCCAAGGCGAAGCTGCCCGGCACGGGGATGCCGCCTCGCGGCTGACCCGGGCGAGCAGGCCACCGGCGGCGCTGGCGGTCCTGCTCGTGATCGGTTGCGCAGGGGTCGCCTCCGGCCCCTCGCAACCGGTCTCCCAGCGCACCCTGCAGCGGACGGTCGAGGTGGCGCTGGTCGACAGCTTCAGCGGTTCCGGCGCCGCCGTGGGCCGCCGGGCGGAGAACAGCCTGCGGGTCCAGGTGGACGCCCTGAACGCCCGGGGCGGCCTCCTCGGGCGGCGCGTCGAAGTGATCTCCGCCGACGACGAGTCGAATCCGGACAAGGCGCGAGAGCTGGTTCGCGAGCTGCTGAACGACAGCCGGGTGCAGCTGCTCGTAGGGCCCGGATCGAGCGCCACCTTCGACGCGGTCAAGCCCGCAGTGAGGCGCGCGCAGGTGCCCAATTGCGTGAGCACCGTGGCGGACGCAGCCATGGCTGACTCGCCGTTCACATTCAGGACGGCGCCAGCCGACCGCGATCGCCTTTCGTCACTGCTCGCCTACCTGCGGCGGGACCACCCCGAGGTGACCAGCGTCGGTCTCATCGACGGCGGTGGGCAGCCGGCTCAGCTCGGCGACGACCTGGTCGGTGAGCAGGCAAGCGGCCGCGGCCTGAGCTACATCGGTAGGGCTTCTGCCGGCTTCAGCGACGCCGACGCCGTCTCCGCGGTCCAGCAGCTGGCCGGCCAGGGTGCGCAGGCCGCGCTTGTGAGCGGCCGGCCAGAGCTGGTCGCGCGCGTGGCCGCCGGCATCGTGGCGGCTGGGCTCCAGGGAAAGCTTCCGCTCCTGGGACTGGACGGCGTCGGTGACTACTCGTTCCCGAGCCTGACTGGGGACGCGGCCGGCGGCTCGGCCTTCGCCGGCAGCATCCAGTCCTACCTGACCCCGCAGCCGGAGGCGGCCTGGCCTGCCGGATACCGTGACTTCGTGCACCGCGTCAGCCAGGCCTACGGTTACGGCACGGACGGCGTTGAGATCACTGGCGCTCCGGCTGTCGCGGACTGCGTCCGGCAGTGGTCGAGCGCAGTCCGGAGGGCAGGCACATTCGCGGGTCCGGAGGTGACCAGGGCCTGGGAGCAGCTGGACGTCCCGGCAACCCAGACCGCGCTCGGCGTCCGCGAGAAGGCTTCGCCGGCAAACCACACCACGGTGGCCGCCGATTCTGTCTTCGTCTACTCCTGGGTCAGGAGGGGAAGCGCGTACCGCCTGCGCCAGCTGGCCGGCCCCGTGACCGGCTGACCCGCGGAGGGACGGCGCCGGCCGTCTCCGCGGTGTCCAGTGCGGAATTGCGACGGCCGGCCGCTGCCAGTACCATCGTCGCTCCTGAGATGCCGCCTCTCCGGCTCCCTTCCACCCCGGAGGCACGTGCCCCGGTCATCGCCGCGGCGCTGTCGGCAATCAAGGAGACGGACCCCGGCTTCGACGCCAACTCTTTGCTGCGGGCGCTCCCGGCCCGCTACCTGGCGCTCCTGCGCGCCGCCGCTAAGTCTGACAACGCGCGCCTCCGCGTCTACCTGACCCCGGCGCTGCTCGAGCACTGGAGCGACAGCGGGCCTGATGAGGCGCCGGCGCTGGCCGGCGCCGGCGACCTCAGCGTGCAGGAGGTGCGCCTGGTCTGGGCGGAGCGCCTGCTCTGGGAGGACCGGCTGACGGTCGGAGTCGACAGCCTGGCGATGGCCGGCGAAGAGGTCCACGCGCTGACCGAGTACTGGACGCTGGCGCGCCGCCGCGGCCTCGAGACCGACACCGGGGCGCCCGCGACGGAGTGCGCGAGCTGCGGAGCCCCCGCCGCCCCGGGCGAGGACGTGTGCCACTACTGCGACGCCGAGCTGCCTGGTCCACTGCGGGGCTGGCTTCTCGACCGCTTGGACCAGGAAGTCGACTGGTATGAAGGACCGGCCGCCTTCGTCGTCTGACGCAGTCGTCTTACGGGGCGCGATCCGTCTGTTACCTTGACCAGCATGGCTCCCTGGCAGCTGACCCGCCGTCGCGCGGTCGACTTCTGCCGCTGCCAGGCTGCGCTCTGTCGACCCTGATCCGGCTCCAACCGACCATTTCGGCCGCTTGACCATCCGGACTGGAGGACTTCCGACATGAGCGTCACCGACCAGCTGATCGAGAACAACCGGCAGTACGCGGGCTCGTTCGACAAGGGCGGCCTGCCGATGCCTCCGGCCCGCAAGCTGGCGGTGCTGGCTTGCATGGACGCCCGCCTCGACGTTCACAAGATTCTGGGGCTCGACGAAGGCGATGCGCACGTCATTCGAAACGCGGGAGGTGTGGTCACCGACGACGCGATTCGATCTCTTGTGATCTCGCAGCGGCTGCTGGGGACCGAAGAGATAGTCCTCATCCACCACACCGATTGCGGAATGCTGACGTTCGCGGACGACGAGGTGAAGGCGCAGATCGAGTCGGAGACCGGGATCCGGCCACCATTCGCACTCGAAGCCTTCCCCGAAGTGGAGGCGGATGTCCGCCAGTCCATCGCCCGGATCAACGCCAGCCCGTTCATACCGAGAAAGGACAGCGTTCGCGGCTTCGTCTACGACGTCCGGACGGGAACCCTGGCCGAGGTCCGCTAGTCCGGCTTGAGGTCCTCCCCCCGCGCAGCGGGGGGAGGACTTGAGTTGAGTCTGGCAATAGTCCGATTGCCGGATTGCGCTAGACGGCGCTGATCGGAGAGAGTCTTCGGGGCCCCTCGACGGGGGTTTCGCGGGGTAGCCGTTTTCTCACGACCAGCTGGATATTTGCCCACGTCATCAAAACGACAGGATTCCCTCTGGCAGACGCTGCTGCGTGCCTGGCGCTCGATGGGGCCGACGGCCGTTGTCCGCCTGCTCCCCGTGATCACGGCGGTTCTCCTGGCGCTCCCCATCCTGGGCATGGTTCGCGGCGCCCTGGCCATGGTCGCTGGAGAACGTCCTGGCGACTTGGTCGGCTGGATCGGTACCGCGCTCTCGTTCCTCGCGCTGCTGCTGGGCACGATGTTCTTCGCCTACTCGATCCGCTACTACCTGGCCACGATCATCGTGCTGGCGACGACCGGACCCGAGCGCCGGAACGGGGAGGCCGGCACCAACGGAAATGGAGCGGGCAACGGTGACGGCAGCGGCCTCAGCCGGATCTCCCATCGCTCACGCGGCGGCAACGGCTCCGACGAGGAGAACGGTGACCTGGACCTGGAGAACGAGCCGTTCGTCTCCATCCACATAGCGAGCTACAACGAAAAGCGCGTCCTGGAACGCCTCCTGCAGTCCTGCGACGACCTCGAATACGACCGCTACGAGGTGGTGCTGGTCGACGACTCGACCGACCGGACGCTCGACATTCTCGACCGCTGGGAGGGGCGTCCGCGCTTCAAGATCGCACATCGCCCCAACCGGGACGGCTTCAAGGGAGGCGCCCTCGACCAGGCGCTCCGCATGATGGACGCCCGGGCCGACTTCGTCCTGGTCTTCGACGCCGACGCGGTTCCCTTCCCCGATTCGGTGCAGCGCTTCCTGCCTCACTTCTACAAGCGCGCGCCGTCGGGCGAACGGCTGCGCCGGCGCGAGGACGTGGCCGCCGTCCAGAGCTACCAGTGGCACGTCCTCAACAAGAGCGAGAACTGGCTTACGGCGGCCGTACGGGCCGAATACTCCGGCAGCTACATGGTCGAGCGCGTCTACCAGGACGACGTCGGCGCCATGAAGATGGTGGCCGGCACGGCCTACATGATCCGAGCCGACCTGCTCCGCGAGCTCGGCTGGGGTCGCAGCCTCACCGAGGACTGGGAGCTCACGCTGAGGCTCTACAGGCGAGGCTACCGGGTCGTCTACACGCCGTACGCGGAGACCCCGGCCGAATGCGTGAGCACCTTCGCGCGGCTGGCGCGGCAGCGGATGCGCTGGGCCGAGGGCCACATGTTCAACGTCCGGCGCAATTTCTGGCCCGTCCTGCGATCCCCGTACATGGGCCCGCTGGAGAAGATCGAATTCCTCTACTTCGCGGGCTACTACCTGCAGGCCGCCCTTCTGGCGGCCGGCATGCTCGCGTGGCTGGTCTCGGAGATCTTCATGGGCCAGCACGTGCCGCAGTGGACGGCCACCTTCGGCTGGTCCCTGCTGCTGACCAACCTGTTCTCGCTGCCGATCATGAACCTGGCCGGGCTCGCGCTGGAAGAGGCCTCGAGGCGCGACCTCGCCGGCGTGCTGGGAGCGGTCGCCGTCTCCTATCTGCTGGTGCCCTTCCAGGCGTACGCGGCCGTGAAGGGCCTGCTCGAATCCGGCGAGGGGCCCTGGTTTCGCACGCCCAAGACGGGACGAATCACGGACCCCGTCCATCACCTTCGCCGGCTCCGGGCGATTCGCCGCTGGCTCTTTCGCGGCCCCAACGGCAACGGGAATGGTGACGGCAACGGCGGCGGCAAGGGTTCCGGCGGCGGCGGACCCGCCCACGTGCGACGCCGTCCCAGCCGCCGAGCGGGATGGGTGGTGACCGCGGGGCTTGTCTTCGGGCTCGTGGGACTCGCGGTGCAGGCGACCCGAGTCCCGGTGGCCGAGGCGGCGACCGCGACGCTCTACATGCATACGAGCTCATTCATGGATGGCAACGCTCCCACCGGGTCGACAACCCAGAACGCGAACCTCGGCGGGTCCGGAGCCTCGGTCAGCTGGATCAGCGCGGCAAGCGGCGCGCCTGCGACGTTCAGCACTTCAGACGTCTTCGTCTTCAACTACTCGGGTTCGCCAACGTCGATCACGGCACAGCTCCGCGAGAGCTATGCGTCGAGCGCCGGCGCCGCCTGCACCGGCACCCAGGTCGTCTCCTGGACCACTACCTTCGTCGCCACGGCAGGCCAGCATCAGTCATCTCCCGGGTCTCCCAGCTCCAACCTGACCGCTCCCAGCGGATCGTTCTTCTGCTTCCAGGTCACACAGACGTCGACCGGCGGCTACTCGATCGCCTACGACTCCACGAGCGCGCCCACCAACCTGACCGACACCAGCACGAGCGGAACGACGCTGTACCTCCACAGCGGCTTTTCGATGAACACGACAGCCCCCGTCTCGGGGACGGCGACCACCACCACCTTCAGCGGTGCCGGCGTCAATTTCACGTGGTCGACGACGGCAGCGACGAACGCCGCCCAGACCATCAAGAGCACCGATGCCTTCGTTCTCACCTACTACGGGTCGGGCGCGCAGTCGATGAACGCGGCAATCGCTTTCGGCTACGGATCGTCGTTCGGTTGCACGGGGGGAGCCACGCAGGTGTTCTCGACCTCGGCCACCCTCAGCAACGCGGCCGGTGCCCACACGACTTCCGCGATCTTCCCCTCGTCTAACGTCGTCGTGCCGGCCGGCTCCTTCTTCTGCCTCAACATCGCCGAAAACTCGGGCAACGGCTTCGTGCTGAACTACGACTCCACCAGCCAGCCCACCGCCCTCAACAGCGCCGACGTCATCTTCATCCCGGAGCGTCTGCTCACCCTCCTCGGCCTGGCGGTGGTCGCGTTTCCCGTGCTGCGGCGCCTGCGCCGGTGGTGACCGGGCTGCGGCGGGTCGACACGACACTGCTGGCGGGCGCCGCCGTGCTGCTCCTCCTGCTGCCCGCCGTCAACTCGGTCGACGACCTGCTCGCGGCCTGGCTCGCCGGCAGCGGACTCGACCGCTGGGTCGCGATCGCCGCACCGGTGGAGGCGAGGCTGGCAGCCGCGCTGCTGAAGCTCGCGGGCATAAGCGCCGGCTCCAGCGGGCCCGAGATCTCCGTGCGCGACTCGGCTGGGCACATCACCCGTCTCTGGGTGGCCTGGAACTGCGTCGGCTGGCAGAGCGTGGCCCTCCTGGGGCTCAGCCTCGCCGCCGGCCTCCAGGGTCGTGAGTCGTGGGACGTCCGCCTCCAGGTCGTCCTCATCGGCTTCCTGGGCACGTTCACCGTCAACCTGCTCCGCGTCGCCGCCGTCGGCTTTCTGGCGGCGTGGGTCGGAGAGCTGCCGGCGGTGCTCTTCCACGACTACGGCGGGACGCTGCTGGTGGTCGGCTGGCTGTTCGCCTTCTGGGCGCTGGTCAACCGCTGGCTCTTGGGCCCTCGGATTGAGGACCGGGAGTGAGGATCGCCGTCTTACACCTCGGCTTCTTCTACGCCGGCGGCGGCGAGCGCCTGGTGCTGGAGCAGGTGCGCGGCCTTCGCGGCATGGGGCACCAGGTCGAGTGCTTCGCCCCGATCGT
>JALYYF010000539.1 GCA_030946725.1 Candidatus Dormiibacterota bacterium | reverse complement strand
CGGGCCGAGTTCGAGGGACGCTACTACCGGGTGCGGGGGGCGATCAACGAACCGAAACCGGTGCAGCGTCCCCATCCGCCGCTCTGGATCGGCGGCTCAGGTGAGAAGGTGACGCTGAAGCTGGTGGCGCAGTACGCCGACGCCTGCAACATCGGCGGCGACCTGGAGACACTTCGGCACAAGCTCGATGTGTTGGGCGGCCATTGCGAAAGCGTGGGGCGCGACTACGAGACGGTTCTCAAGTCGCACAGCATCAACGCCATCGTGGGCATGGACGAGGCCGAGCTCTCGCGCATCGTCGCCGACACCGCCCGGCGGACCGGCATGGACCCCGAGGCCGTGCGCGACCAGGCGGGAGCGTTCATCGGACCGCCCGAGCAGGTGGCCGAGGCCATCCAGGGGGTAGCCGACGCCGGCGTCGAGTACGTCATCGTCTATCAGCCGAACATGGCTGAGGGCGGCGTCATCCAGCGCTTTGCCGAAGAGGTCATCCCTCTGCTCCGCCACAGCACAGGGGTCCCCGGCTGAGCGGCATGGGCTGGGCTGGGGCAAACGCGATGTCGGGTATGCGCGCTTGGCTACTAAGCAGGCGACTGGCACTCACATTGTTTGACCGGGCCACCACTGCATGTCACAATGATCCGACCGAACTGAATCGGTTCGGGCGTTTGATAGGCGGCGTAGGAGGGAGAGGCGTAGGGCGGCCCACCTGCTCGGCGACCTCGATGTTCGGCCGGTGGCCGGTAGCCGCTTCCTCCTGACCGAAGTGTCGTCGGTGCCGGCTCGGATGTCGGGACGGTTGGACGTCTGGTAAGGAGAGCCATGGGATTTCCGGAAGGATTTCTCTGGGGCGCGGCGACCGCGTCCTATCAGATCGAGGGCGCCGTCGCCGAGGACGGACGGGGGCCCTCCATCTGGGACACCTTCAGTCACGCCCCCGGCAACACCTTCCACGGCGAGACGGGCGACATCGCCGACGACCACTACCACCGCCTGGAAGAGGACCTGGACCTGATGGCGGCCCTCAAGCTGGGCGCCTACCGCTTCTCCATCGCCTGGCCGCGCATCCAGCCGGATGGTCGCGGTCCTGTGAACCAGCCCGGCCTGGACTTCTACCGCCGCCTGGTGGACGGCCTTCGCGCGCGCGACATCGTCCCCGCCGTGACGCTCTACCACTGGGACCTGCCCCAGGCGCTGGAGGACTCGGGTGGCTGGCCTGAGCGCGACACGGCGGAACGGTTTGCCGAGTACGCGCTCATCGTCGCCCGCGCCCTGGGTCAGGACGCCGGCTTCTGGATCACCCTGAACGAGCCCTGGGTGTCCGCCTGGATGGGCTACGGGACCGGCCGGATGGCGCCCGGCCGTGCCGACATCGGCCTCGCCGTGGCGGCCACGCACCACATGCTGCTCGGACACGGGCTGGCGGTCAGGGCGCTTCGCCAGGAGCTCGGGAGCGACGCCCGGCTGGGCATCACGCTGAACCTCTCGCCGGTCCGAATGCACGGCGACTCCGACGCTGACAGGCGGGCCCAGCGGCTGGTCGACGGCAACCTGAACCGCCTCTACCTGGACCCCATCTTCGCCGGTCGCTACCCCGAGGACATGGCCGAGCACTACGGAGAGCGGCGCCCCGGTCTCCAGGTGGTCCGAGACGGGGATCTGGAGACGATTGCGGCCCCGCTCGACTTCCTGGGCGTCAACTACTACTCGCCGCGCAACGTTCTGGCCCTGGAGCGTCTGCAGGACGGGGTGGCCCCGGCCGGGCTGGCCGCGATGGCCGGACGTCGGGGGAGTCGTGCCGAGCGCGACCGGGCCGTCGCCGAAGACCTCGGGGCTGCCGAGGTCTGGCCGCTGCACCTCGACACCAGCGCCATGGGCTGGACGATCGAGCCCGACGGCCTGACCGAGCTGCTGGTCCGGCTGCAGCGTGACTATGACCCGCCGGCGCTCTACATCACCGAGAACGGCACGGCGATCAACGACTACATAAACCCGGATGGCCGGGTCCTCGATCCCGAGCGGATCGCCTACCTGGACGCCCACCTGCGCGCCGCCGAGACGGCAATCGAGCAAGGCGTCCGGCTCCGCGGCTACTTCACCTGGTCGCTGCTGGACAACTTCGAGTGGGCGCTGGGCTATTCGCGGCGATTCGGCTTGATCTATGTGGAATACGGGACACAGCGCCGTGTCCCCAAGGCGAGCTACGACTGGTATCGCGAGGTCATCGCGGCCGGCGGCCTGCCTCAGGGAAGCGTTGTGGCGATGGAAGCCTGAGCCGTGACCGGCAGCCCAGGCTCCGAGCGGAGTGGCCCCCGGGCCTGGCGCCCGCGGAGTCACCGTTGCCGTCGGGCGTACCCACGCTCCTCGCCGGCGGAGGCGGGTACAGAGACAAGACCGTAGGAGGGGAGGAGACATATGTCCTTGCTCGGCGGGCGCGCCACGCGTCGTGAGTTTTTACGCGACAGCGCTGTCCTGGGTGCCGCCGCGACCCTGGGTGGACCGCTGCTCGCGGCCTGCAGTAGCGGGGGTGGGGGCGCCGCCAGCAGCTCCAAGCCACAGCGCAACAACACCCTTTTCATCGGCGGGTTCCAGTGGGGGCCGGC
>JALYYF010000534.1 GCA_030946725.1 Candidatus Dormiibacterota bacterium | reverse complement strand
CTCGGCCGCCAGCATCAGCCCCGTCGGACCTCCTCCGGCGACCAACACCGCATGCTCGGTCATAGCCACACTCCGGCCGGCGTCACGCGGGTCGCCACCAGTGCATCACATCCCTCGGCCGCCGCGGCGACCTTGTCGAACGGCGCGGTGACCAACTCGGCCGCGCAGTTCCCGTCCGCGCCGAGTGCCCACAACCGCACCGCTAGTCCCACCACCTGTTCGACGTCCCCGCGCGGCCCGTACGCCGACAACAACACACGCATTTCGCTCCTCCCATCTCCGTAGGTTCTGGCCTCGGCCGGAGATTCTGCGCCACCACCCGGGTCTTGCCACAAGCCCCCCGGTGCGCTATATGTTGAGAGTGGAAAGGAGTGGGTACTCTCCTTTCCCTTGATCGTCCGCTGTGGACGGACAACCTCCTCGGAAGCGTCGGCGCGCCGCGTACGGCGGTACCTGACCCTAGGCAACCCCTTCGTCATCGAAGCTGATCACGTCACCCAGCGTTGAGTCCAGTGACCGACAGGTCGGTTGCAGCGTGCCGAGTGTTGCCGGCGCCGCATGGACAGCGCGTCGCTCAATGTCCCAGGATCGACCCCTGCGGCCAGCGCCAGTTCGCGCTGCGTCCAGCCCCGGAGGACACGCGCTCGCTCGATTCCGGCTGGATCGACCCTCCATCCAAGTCGACGCCGTCGTGCACCCATCCCGCTGACCTGGGCTCTCGCTACCCCGGTCGCCTTCGTGCTCATCGGACGCACCGCCGGACTCTTCCGTGCATAGGTCACGCTGGCCGGCGTTTCACGTCGGCATCCATCGGGCTGCCCACCCGGGTGCAACAGCTGGCGTCTTACGATGCCCCCTGACGCTCAGGCTAGGACGCCACGCTGCGTTCTACGATCAGGTCAGCCCACTCGCGGCGCGACCCCAGGTCGCGCTCGGTAGCCGGCCGGACGTACCGCTGCAGGATGTTCTAGTCCGCATGCCCCATTCCGCCGTGTTCCAGAAGGGCAGTTCGAAGAGGGTTGGTCGGGGAGGCGGGATTTGAACCCGCGACCCCTTGGCCCCCAGCCAAGTGCGCTGCCGGGCTACGCTACTCCCCGAACCAGTCGCCCAGTCTACCCGACAGCGTAGCGGCCAACTCGCAAGGTCCGGCCCGCCCGCTCAGCGGCCGGGGCTGTCAGTCCACGTAGGCGTAGGCCGGCGGGCCCGTCACCCCGGGGCGAAATCGGAACAACCCGCCCGCATTCGGCTGGTCCGCCAGCTCCCTCGCTGACAGGCCCCTGGCCGCCGTGGTGACGTACAGGTCTCCCTGGTCCGGCCCCCCGAAGGCGCAGCAGCTCACCTGCCGGACCGGCAGACGCACCTCCTCGAGGAGCGTGCCGTCCAGCCCATAGCGGCGGACCGCTCCACCTCCCCAGAAGGCCACCCAGAGACAGCCTTCGACGTCGACCGTCATGCCGTCCGGTGTCCCCTGGTCCTTGGGCACCTCGACCAGCGGGCGCCGATCGGAGATCGAGCCGGACTCCGCATCGAAGTCGTGGACCCACACGGTCCCCGCGAGGCTGTCGATGTGGTACATGACCCGGTCGTCCGGGCTCCAACCCAGGCCGTTCGAGAGCCCCACGCCCGTGAGCACCCGGGCGACGCTGTGGTCGTGATCCAGGCGGTACAGCGAGCCGGCGGTCCCCGTCTCCGAGTAGGACATGGAGCCGGCCCAGAACCGGCCGGCGCGGTCACATTTGCCGTCGTTCATCCGGTTGTCGGGATTGCTCGCCTCGGTGTCACCTATCGCCTGGACGCGACCGGACTCCAGGTCCAGCACGCCGAATCCGCCCCGCAGCGCCAGGACCAGGCCTCCGGCCGCCCGCGGCGCCGCCGCTCCCACGTGCTGCCCGACGTCTATGGACCGGTCCGATCCGGTCTTCGGGTCGTAGAGGTGCACCAGGCGCCCCGTGATGTCCACCCAAAGCAATCGCCCGCCCTCCGCGTCCCAGGCCGGCCCCTCGCCAACCTCCGCGTGGGCGTCGAGCACGAGTTCTACGTCCATCCGAGGACTCAGGATATGCCGAGGCCACTGACGGTCGCGCGGTCCGACCGCGCCGCAGGGCGACTGAACCCCGCCGCGCGGCGTATCAGCCCTCGTGCACCAGGCCGCGTACCTGGAGGAAGGAGTGGAGCCTCTCGAGAGCCAGCCTCATCGCGCCCTTGACGCTTGCGGCCGGTGCGTGGGTGGTCTCAGCTATCTCCTGGTAGCTGCAGCCGGCGAAGCAAGCGAGCTCCAGAGCTTGCCGCTGCTCCCCTGAGAGCCCGGCAAGGCCCTCGCGAACAGCGTGCCCGACGTCGGACGTGGCGGTACCCGCCCACGGATCGCGAACCGACAGCACCGCCTCTGTGGAGAACGAGGCGGCGCCGCCCTCGGCACCGACTCGTCCCTTCAACTCGTCCAGCGCCCGCCGGCGCACCGATCCGATCAGATGCGTCCGCAGCGACTCTCTCTCCGGGTCGAAGCGGTCGGCGTGCTCCCACAGCTGCAGGAAGCAGTCGAACACCACCTCCTCCGCTCTGGCGGGGTCTCCGAGCATTCGCAGTGCCACGGAGTAGGCATGGACGCCGTAGGCGTCGTAGACATGTGAGAGCGCTTCCAGATCGCCCTGCGCCAGGGCCCTGCCGAGGTCGCGGTCGGCCGTGGTCATAGCTTCGGCTCAGGACGCGCGCCGGTCGAGACCGACGCTGCCTTGACCGTCACCAGTGAGGCCGCCTTGGGGACGAACGTGGGTAGCGGTTGTGAATCAAGCATTCTTCTGTGGTTTTGGACGCTCGACCTGGGCAATTTGATCGGTGTTCCTGAGATCAGGACGGCTTGCCCGGGCGGATCCGCCGGCGTCTCGGCCAGCCGTTGGGGGGTCTGACCGCGGAAGTGTCGCGCGCAGGCCCGGCGCGAGGATGGCCGCGCCGTCTAGACTCCCTCCTGCCTGGTGGAGCCTGACGGCCGGGGAACGGCCCCAATCCCGCTTTTGATGCGCGTGTCTGTCGCCTGCCTGGCGGGACTGGCGCTGCTGGTCGTGGCCGCCTCAGGCGCCAGCGCGGCGACGGCCGCCACCACCTGCAGCATCCAGGCCGTCGGAACTGTGTCCGGGCCCGCAGACCTGAGCCGTAGCGGCGAATGGCACCTGCGGCGAGACGAAGCCGTCACGGTGCGCGTCCTCACGCCTCAGCCACAGACACATCTCGACGCCACGGTCACCGTGTTCGGGCTCTCAGCCGCAGTGCCGCGCACAGAGCTGCCCAGATACACCACCTACCTTCAGGGGCCGGACCAGGTCTCGACCTGGAGCCGCTTCTCACGGGCGCTGGCCGTTTCGGTCCGGACCGACGCCTGCCATTCCTCCCTGGTCGCCGTGGTGGACGACCAGAACCCGGTTCTCACCGTGGCGGGCGGAGTTGGGGTTGCCGTGGGAGCGCTGGCGCTGATCGGGTTGGTGCTGCTGGCCCGGGGCCGGCGAGGGGCGGTGCGCACCGTCGCGGGCGGCCTCCTCGGATTCATGGCCGGTGTCGGTGTCAGCCTCTTCCTGCAGCAGCTGCTCTGGCTCGATCCCCGGAGCTACGCCACGCTGGTCCCGCCGATCCTCGGGCTTATCCTGGGTGTGGCGACGCCGGGGCTGCTGCGCCCTGTGCCATGGGGTCCGGCCGGCTCGTGAGGCGGTTGCTGGCCCTCGCTCTCCTGGGCCTGGTTTGCCTCGCCTTCCTCGGCGTGGTCGCCTACGGCGGCATCATCGCCCCGCGCCCATCGGCACGGCTGGCCGTCATCGACGGCACGGTCGAGCTCCAGCGGCCGGGAAACGGCTCGTCGGGCGCGGCCCGGACGGGTGACGCCGTCCAGGCAGGGGACGCGCTGCGCACGGCCGCCAGCTCGCACGCGGCCGTCAGCTTTGGCGATGGGTCGCTCGCGCGCCTCGACCAGAACTCCCAGCTGGCCCTCAACGGCCTGCCGGCCAGCCTCACCGGCTCCGGCCTGGAGCTGCTGAGGGGTCAGGCCTGGTTCACGCTGCCCAGAGCCGGCAATCCGAACCTGGACGTCAGCACTGGAGGGGCCCGCCTGGTGAGCCGGGATCCGGGCAGCGAGTTCTCGGTTCTGCTTTCGAGCTCCGGCCTCCGCGTCGACAGCTGGGCCGGAGCTGTGCAGGTCAGTTCCGCGGGCGGGAGCGCGCGACTCGAAGGTGAGCAGTCGACCGAAGTGCCGCGTGGGAAGGGCCCCGGAAAGACCGGCGCGCTCCCGGCGCAGGATCGAGGCGGCTCGTTCACTGTCCTGAACCGGACCCTCGACATCGCCCATGGCGGCCTCCTGGGTCTGTCCGGCGGTACCCTGCGGGCCCACCAGTCGACCGACTACATGGCCCTGCCACCCGCCGATGGGCAGACCAACCTCCAGCTGGCAGTCGGCTGGGCCGCTTCTCAGATGCAGGTGGTCCTGCAGTCCCCGAACGGCAAGGTGCTCGCCCCGGTCACCCTGACCACCCCGCCAGGCGGCGTCGAGATGCCCGCCGCGGTGGCCGGCGTCTGGCAGGTCAAGCTGACCGCCGGCGAGGTCGACACGCCGTGGGCGGTAGCGACGTCGTGGCGGCCGGCGGCTCCGGAAGAGCCCGACGTAATTCGATTCACCGAGGCGCTCATACAGGTCCGGGCGTCGGCCAAGCGCCCTGCCGAGCTGGAAGCGGTCGAGGAGGGTGCGGCCTTGAAAGACGACCTCGCCCTTCTCGACCTGGCCACCAGGTTCCCGGACGGCAGCGACCCGATCGCCGTCCACTGGGTGACGCGGGACCTCAATGTCGACCAGGAGCAGGCGTACGTGTTCCGCCCGCGCGGGGGCGAACAGTTCGCGGTGAGCATCGCCCATAGCGACCTTCCCACCTCGTCGGCCGGATCCGGTCCCGTCGCCCTGCTCACGCTCTTCATGAAGACCCGTGACGCCTGGAAGGCGGTGTACAGGCTCTACACGCCCAGTGCGTCCAACGCTGCGCTGGCCGTCGACGCCGACGGCTACGCAACCGGCCCGACGGAGTCCGAGCAGGCGAACCGTTACTCACTCACCGCCCGCGGGTTGCAGACTTCGCTGGTTTCCTACCTCAACACCGGAAGGATCAACGGTGTGACCGTCGACGACAGCCTGCGCCGTGGCCGGACGGCCATGAACGTCACAGACGATGTCGGGAACCGCGTGGTGAGTCAGGACGCCGCCGACACCCGCCTCGGCACGTATGGCCTGCCGCTGCAGGACGGCAACCTGCTGGTGCTCACGTCGCTGGATCTTTCGGTCGTGCTGACCCCTCCGCCCGGCAAGTGCCTCCTTCAGCCGGATGCTGAAGAGCCTTACGGCCGGTTCAGCGCCCTGCTCGGCCTGCCCCGCGGCGCCTACGGGTCGCTGAAGAACTCGGGCGTCGAGCTCTACGGCGTCGTGGTCCCCAGCAGGACGAGTGCCGACCACCATCTTCGCGTGGTGGGCAAACTGGGCCAGGCGGTGCCCGACGGCGCTCAGGCGCCCTGCACCAGCGGCCAGAAACCGCTGCCCGTGGACGCCGGCGCCTCGGTCGAGCTCTGAACGGCTCGGCGCGCGGGCCGGACGGAACCGCAGTTGCTTACAGTGGAGCGGATGGATCTGAGCGGTAAGGTCGCGATCGTCACGGGCGCCGGCACCGGCATCGGCCACGCCATCGCGGAGCGCCTCGGCGGCGCCGGGGCGGCCGTCTGCGTCAGCTACCTGGGCGGCGAGCAAGAGGCCAGGGCGCTGGCGGCGAAGTTGCCGCGGGCCATCGCGGTACAGACCGACGTGTCGAAGGCGGCCGACGTGACCGCCATGGTCGAACGCACCCGCGCTGAACTGGGAGGCGTCGACGTGCTGGTCAACAATGCCGGCATCGAAAAGGAGATCCCGTTCCTGGACATCGACGAGGAGACCTGGGATCGGACTCTGGCCGTAAACCTGAAGGGCGCCTTTCTCTGCGCGCAGGCCGCCGGGCGCGTCATGAGAGACGCCGGCGGGGGCGGCTCCATCGTCAACATCTCATCCATCCACGAGGACCTCCCCTTCCCCGGCTTCGCCCCGTACTGCGCGGCCAAGGGGGGCCTCCGCATGCTGATGCGCGACATCGCGGTGGAGCTGGCACCCCATCGCATCCGCGTCAACAACGTCGCTCCCGGCGCCATCGCGACACCCATGAACGAGCCGACACTCCAGGATCCCGAGAAGCGCGCCAAGCTCGAGAGCATCATCCCGCTCGGACGCGTCGGCAGGCCCCAGGACGTCGCGGAGGTAGCGCTCTTCCTCGCCTCGGACGCGTCCGCTTACGTCACCGGCTCGACCTACTACGTGGACGGCGGCATGATCCGCTACGCCGAGACGCTCTAGACAGGGCTTCAGCCGACTTTCCGACACCGGCGCAGGGGCGTTAGATGATAACGTTTAGCACCTGTTTCGCACACACTCCCACGGAGCCATCACTACACCGGAGTTGACATGAGCGAGATGGGAATGCCTGCCCAGCACCAGCCTCGGCAGCCGGGTTCGGAGTCGATGATGAGCCCGCAGCCGGACAGTGGCACCCGGTACCGGGCGGCCGGCAAGCTCGAGGGCCGAGTCGGACTGATCACCGGCGGCGACAGCGGCATCGGCCGGGCGGTCGCCGTGCTCTTCGCAAAGGAAGGCGCCGACGTG
>JALYYF010000503.1 GCA_030946725.1 Candidatus Dormiibacterota bacterium | reverse complement strand
CTCGACCCTCGTGCTCTACAGCGTGCCTCTGCTGCAGGCGCTTCGGCGGCGAGGCTACAAGGGCAAGCTGACCTCCGAGCCGGCGCTCGTCGACGGCAGCTGGGTGCTGAAGGTCACCTACGAGGGAGACGATCCACCGCAGGTGCCGGAGCGCTGGCACGGCCACCGCGTGGTGGTGGAAGAGGCGCCGGCCCCCGATGCCTGAGTTCGGCCCCGAGAGCACGATCCGGAAGGTCGTCGAGGAGTGCCCGGAGGGGCACCGCCTGCTCTACGACCACGGCTACGACGTGGGTGACGGATTCGTAGACGTCCTCTCGCAGTATCAGAGCCTGCGGGACGCGGGCTGGGCCGGCCGGCTGCGCAACGTGGAGGGGCTGCTGGAGGCATTGAACGCCGGCTGCCGCCCCGAAGCGGCGGCGGGTGGCGGCCGCGAGCTCTGATCCCGGGAGGGGCCTGCCCGGTAGAATCTCACGCGCCACTCCGGAGTAGCTCAATCGGTAGAGCAGGCGGCTGTTAACCGCAAGGTTCACGGTTCGAGTCCGTGCTCCGGAGCCAGCTCCCTCAACTCGAAGGCCGTCGTCGTCGCCTGCGGCTGCCCGGGGTTCGTCGACACTCCTACGGCAGTTATCTCGGGTGGAAGCCGCTCCTCCAGCGCAGACAGGAATTCATCCTCCAGTTCAGTCGCGTTGTCAACGACATCTCGGCGCATGGTTCCCTTGCCGTGGCCATTCCGATTGCCATTGTGGGCACCCTGCTAACGTGCTCCGTCAAGCGTCCAGCTCGCGATGCCGCCGCGCCAGACGTGGTGTCCCGGTTACGACTCACGCCCGACCGCACAAGGATGGCGATTGTCCATTGATGTCTCGCCCAACACAAATCGTTACTCCGCCTCGAGCTCGCTGTCAATGGCGCCGCGTGTGTACCGTTTCATCCTCCGGATGGCAAGGGCATGAGCGCTGATCGAGCCTTCGGCCTGGGGGCGATCCTGCTGATGATCGCGGTGGTACTGGGTGCGTGCGGCAGCAGCGCTGCGCCCAAGGGTCCGCGCGTCGTCGCGACCCTCCACGTCGGGGCCACCCCGGGCGTCCCTGTAGTCGGTGGCGGCTTCGTCTGGGTGCCCAACTCCGCCGACGGCACGGTTTCGAAGATCGACCCACGGGCCGACAGGGTGGTCGACACCATCCGCGTCGGCGACCCGGCACGCCTTCGCGAACGTGGCTGCACACCGCCCAACGTCCACGACGTGCCGGTCGGATCCTTCCTGGTCCGGCTGTGTGACATACCCAGCGCTCTGGCCTTCGGGGCGGGATCCCTCTGGGCGGCGAAGGGTGATGGCCCGGCCATCGTCCGCATCGATCCCCGCAGCGATCAGGTGCTGGCCACGATCCCCTTTCCCGGCCATCCCTTCGACATCGCCTTCGGGCCCTCAGGCCTCTGGGTCACGGATTGGGTGAGCCCGTCGCTCTCACTGGTCGATCCGGAGCAGAACCGGGTGATCGCGACCCGCACGGATCTTGGCGGGGGAGCCGCCGGCCTGCTGGTGACCAGCGACGCGGTCTGGGTGTCGGACAGCCAGGCCGACACGGTGCTCCGGGTCGATCCGCGCAGCTCGAGCGTGGTCGCGCGCATCCCGGTCGGCCGCCTGCCCCTGGCCCTGGCCAGCCTCGACGGGTCTATCTGGGTGCGCAACGAGAAGGGCAGCAGCCTCGACCGCATAGATCCCGCACAGAACGCGGTCGCGGGTCATGTTCCGGTGGGCTTCTTTCTCGGCCGCGACGGCCAGGACGGGATTGGACTGACCTCTCACGGCCTCTGGGTGGGAGGGCTGGACCTGGAGCTGGTCGACCCGGCGCGAGCGCGCGTCAGCGCCCGGATTCCGCTGTCTGCTGTGGCGGTCGCCGGAGATGGAAAGGCGAACCTCTGGACCTCGGACCTGGGGGGGACCGTCTCGCACGTCGTCACACCGCCCTGAGGACAGGGGTCCGCGATCAGGGCAGGGTCCCGGCGACCACCGCCTCCACCAGGCCGGCCACAGCCGCAGGGAGATCGCCACGAAGTTCGTAGTAGGTCCAGACGCCCCGCTTGCTGGC
Organism: Candidatus Dormiibacterota bacterium; assembly: GCA_030946725.1. Lineage (GTDB taxonomy): Bacteria > Chloroflexota > Dormibacteria > Dormibacterales > Dormibacteraceae > Nephthysia. The sequence goes on along the minus strand of JALYYF010000503.1, from coordinate 1,318 downwards.
GTCCACCAGGCCCGCGGCCTTGAGCTTGGACATGTGGTGGGAGATTGTGGGCTGGGTCAGGGCGAAGGCGGACGTGAAGTCGCAGATGCACACCGGGGCTCCGGAACGTGCCAGGGCGGCCACCATGGCCACCCGCGTCGGGTCGGCCAGGGCCTTCAGCAGCTCCGCGGTCTGGCTCGCCAGGCGGGCGTCGATGGCGATCGGAATCCCGCAGACTCCTCCGCGCTGGCGAACGGGTAGCTCCCTGGTGACCATTACCGGATGGTAGCAGGCATCGATGGGCGTCGATAAAGCGCCGCGCACTCCGTTCGCAGCTCCGACCGCCGGTTCGCCTACTCGGAAGAGAGCTCCTCCCGCCGCGTCTCCCAGAAGCCCAGGCGGAGCTTCAGTCGCTCGAGCTCTACCCGCAGTAGGTTTTCATCCCGCTCCAGCTCCACCCTGGCCGCGTCCGAGAGCAGCTTGCGGTCCTCGCTGAGCCGTTCCAGGAGGTCGTTCTTGAAACCGACAAGCTCGGCGTAGACGCCCGCCCAGTGCACGGCGTCGTCGCGGTAGGGGCTCTTCGGATCCTCGCCGGCGAGCAGACGCTCTCCGTCAGTCTCTTGCCTCTCCAGTCTGCCCTGCTCACGGGCCAGCCTTGCCGCCTTGTCGAGCAGATCGTCTGTTGGTTCCATTCGCTTGATCTCAGGGCGTACATAAACAGGAAGTTGTCAGTCCGGTCAACGGCCCTCGTTCGCGACCCGTCGTGCTGACCGGCGAACGGATACCATTGCTCCCCGTGCTCGGCGTGAGCGCCGGGGAGGGGGGCGTTTCGAGAAAGGCGATTGCCGGAGCGGTGGCCCTGCTCCTGGTGGCCCTACTCGCGGTCAACTATCTCCGGCCGATACCGAAGGTGGCCGCCACCCAGACGCTGCCCGCCTCACTGACCAAGGGTGCCCCCTCGACGCTACCCTGGCCCGATCGCGGGCAGGGCGCCGTGGGAGCGCAAGGGTCGGGTGTGCTGGCCGCCACAGCGGGCGCGCGCCCAGAGCCGATCGCCAGCGTCGCCAAGGTGATGACCGCGCTCGTGGTCCTCGAGGAAAAGCCCCTGCAAACGGGCCAGCAGGGACCGGCGCTGACCGTTACCGCGGCCGACGTAGCCGAGTACCAGCAGGCACAGGCGAACGGGGAGTCGGTGGTACCGGTCCAGGCCGGTGAGCAGCTCAGCGAGTACCAGGCGCTGCAGGGCCTGCTGATCCCCTCGGGCAACAACATCGCTCAGCTGCTCGCCAGGTGGGCCTCCGGATCCATCGACACCCACGTGCAGCGAATGAACACCAGG
>JALYYF010000457.1 GCA_030946725.1 Candidatus Dormiibacterota bacterium | reverse complement strand
CCAAGGTCCGGCGGCAGCTTCGGAACATCGCCATGGTGGACATCGATCGAGAAATGCTCGAGCAGGCAGGCGGCCTCATGCCAGCCGATCTGCGCTCCCTCGACGCGATCCACGTGGCGGCCGCGCTCTCCCTGGGGGACGACCTGGATGGCGTCGTCTCGTACGACGCGCGGATGGCTACGGCGGCCGCCGCCCAGGGCCTGAGCGTCGCCAGCCCAGCCTGATGCCCGATCGGCGGGAAGGGAGGGATTCGAACCCTCGAGGGAGTTCAACACCCCCTACCCGCTTAGCAGGCGGGCGCTTTCGACCACTCAGCCACCTCCCCGGTCGGTTCGCGGGCGACGGTCAAGTTTAGAGCGACCGTGCTTGACTGGGGGAGTGTGGGCTTTGCAGACTTGCCCTCCTGTGGTGTCCCGAGTGAGGAGTGCGCCGTCTGAAGACGACTGGAGCGGAGGAGCCGGGAGCCGGATTCCCCGGTTCCGTGTCATTCAGAGGCCGCGCTCCGCACACCGGCAGCCTGATTCGCCGCCGCAGCCGGCCGGTGGACGACCCTGCGACTCGACACCTTAGCGCGAGCCCCGGGGGCCCCAGGCGCCGCCGCGGGCTGGGGACCGGGCCGTAAGGAAGGCTTCGGCACCGCGCCGGGGCGGTTGAGCCGGGTCTGGTTCACCATCGCGCAGGGCAACCTGAGCGAGGTCTTCTACCCGGCGATCGATCGCCCGGCCCTGCTCGGTCTCCGATTCCTGGTCGCCGCGCCAGGCTCGCCTCCCGTCGACGACGCCGCCGAAGCCGAGCACCAGGTGCGCTGGCTGGAGCCTGGCGTGCCGTGCTTCACCGTGGAGAGCAGGCATTTCGAATATGTCCTCAACACGACCTTCGCGACCGACCCGGAGTCGGACGTCCTCCTGATCTCCGGCGACTTCCGTCCCGAGATGCCGGACGTCCGGCTGTACCTGCAGGCGACGCCTCATGGGGCGGCGGACGGAACGGTGCTGCCTCGGGACCCACCGGCTCTGGCAGCGCATCAAGGGGACGTCTGGATGGTGCTGGTCGGCCCCTTCAGCCGCTGCACGGCCGGTTACCTCAACTCCTCCGACCTGCTCGTCGACCTGCACGACAACGACGGCGCCATGACGGCCGAATACGAGAGCGCAGCCGGGGGATCGGTGGCGCTGGGCGCCGAGCTGGGCTTCACCTCCGGTCCATTCCACCTGGCAATCGGCTTCGGCGAGACTTCAGAGGCGGCCGAGAGCCTGGCCCGCAGGGCGCTGGGGGAGGGCGCCGCCCGCATTCGCCAGCGATACGTGGAGGCCTGGAAGGCGCTGCCCGGGCTGCCCGGGAACGTGCTCAAGGTGGCGGGGGATGGAGGGGATCTCGCGCGCTGTTCACTGGCCGTCCTCCGCTCCCTCGAGGACAAGCAGCGGCCGGGGGCTTTCGTGGCCGCCCCCACGGCTCCCTGGGGCATTCCGGAGCAGTCGTACGCCCGTGTCTGGACGCGCGATCTCTACCAGATCGCCAGCGCGCTCCTGGATGCGGGCGACGTGGAGGCGGCCCAGCGAGCGGTCGCATACCTCGAAGCGACGCAGCGGGAGGACGGGTCCTGGCCGGCGAGCATGTCCGTCGCCGGCCACGCCTCCTCCCGGGGTCTGGAGCTGGACCAGGTGGCGCTGCCGATCCTCCTCTGCTGGCGCCTGGGCGTCGCCGGCGCCCTGGAGCACGACCCCTGGCCGACGCTGGTCGGCCCCGCCGCCGCCTTCCTGGTCGCCAACGGTCCCGGGACGCCGCTCGACCGCTGGGGCGACGCCGGCGGCCTCTCGCCGTCGACGCTGGCTGCCTCCATCGCCGCCCTGAGCGTGGCGTCGGCCTTTGCGGCGGAGGTGGGGGAGGATGCCGCGGCGGACCACCTCCTGGCGGTGGCCGACTGCTGGAACGACAGTCTCGAAAGCTGGACCTACGTTCGCACCTTCCGGCACTACGTCCGGCTCGGCTGGGACCTGGAGGCGAGCCCGCACACGGACGATGCGGGCGTGAGCCTGGAGTTCGTCGAGCTGGTCCGCAGAGGCCTGCGGCGGGCCGACGATCCGCGAATTCAGAGCAGCCTGGTCACGGCCGATGCCCCCCTCCGAGTCCAGCTCGCGGACGGACCCCTCTGGCGGCGCTACGCTGGCGACACGTACGGGGAGACCGACGACGGGCGGCCCTGGTCGGCCGGCCGGCCGGGGCGGGGGCGTCCCTGGCCGATCATGTGCGGCGAGCGCGGCCACCTGGCGCTTGCCAACAGTGAGCCGGTGGCCGAGTACGTGCTGGCGCTGGAGGCGTGCGCCGGGCCCGAGCTGATGCTGCCGGAGCAGGTGTGGGACGGGAGAGATCTGCCCGCCCAGCGACTGTTCAAGGGCCGCGGGACCGGGAGCGCAGCGCCGCGGGGTTGGGCGCACGCCGAGTACCTGAAGCTGCTTATTGCCTTTGCGACCTCCAACCTGCCGGACCAGATCGCGCCGGCACGCCGGCGCTACGCGGGACAACCTCCGGCGGATCCGGCCGTCGTCTGGACTCCCGCTCATCCGGTGCAGACCGTGCAGGAGGGTCGACTGGTGCGGCTACAGCTGTCGCGCCCGGGCCAGGTGATCTGGACGGCCGATGGAGGCGCCTCGTCCCGAGCCGAGCAGACCTACGACACCCGGCTCGGCTTCTGGGTTGCCGACCTCTCCGTTCAGCGGCTCAGGCCGGGGACCGTGGTGCAGTGGACGCTCCGGCATGCGGACGGCAGCTGGGACGCGGAGGACTACCAGTTCCGGATCGTCCCCAAGGGGCTGCGCCCGGCTTAGAGCTCCCGGCCTCGGTTCGAGGGGACGTCGTCCGCGCTGCCCGGGAACTCTGACCCGGCCGCTCGGAGCGCCGCCGGCACGCAGGCACCGCGACCTCAGCCAGGCCGCGCCTCCTCCTGACCGCTGCCCTCCAGGCCATCTTTACGGCCACTGTTGGCAGCCGCAGCGGCTCCGGAATACCCTCGCTCCAACCCCCCGGGTGGGAGGTTATGGGGGAGGGTGCGGGCGCTTGGGCGGCGCCGAGCTACCGGGCCACCGCCCGGCATTCGCGAGCTGACGCCCGGACCGGGTCCGGCGAAGGTCAGCCCTGTTCAGCCCTCCTCGTCTTCGATGTCGCCGAGGCCTAGCGAGCCGGTCGGGTCCTCGTCGAACTGGCTGTGCAGCTCACCGCAGTCCGCGCAGCGGTAGAACTCGCCCACGAATCCCTTCTGCCAGACCGAGTAGCTGACCACCCCCGGCTCCTCCACCAGGACCTCTTGCTCCAGGCGCCAGACCACCTGCTCCCAGCCACCGCGCTCCCCGGAGAGCTGCTCGTCGAGCACGATCAGGCAGTAGGGATGCGGGTCGCCCCAGACCATCGAGATCTCGCCGAGGCGCTCCTCCTCGTCGTTGACGATCGACCACTGCTCCGCCGTGTGCGCCCGCGTCGCCCGCACCAGCCGCAGCCCGGTCCAGAACCGCTCCGCCGCCTCCCGTTCCGCCTTGTCGTGCTCCGCCTGGGCCTCCTGGAAGGCGCCCCACATGCGCATCAGGTGGTTGCGGAAGCGGTGGTAGGTGGCCAGCAGCCGAGGCTGGCCCTTGGGAGCGCCGATGATCTGCTCGAAGGCGTGCTCGAAGGCCGCCTCCACCCGCTCCTGGCGGTCGCTCAGCTCGGGGGACCAGCCTTCGTCCTCCGACAGCCGCATGGACTCGTTCAGCACCACCTCGAAGTCCAGCCAGTCTTCGCCGAACTCGGGCACGAACACGTTGTCCACGATGTCCGCCAGACGGTGCTCCTCCAGCAGGGCCGGAGTCACCTTGGAGCGAGCCTCCGGCCAGCCCTTCCAGCCCATGACGTTGTGGATCCAGTAGTCGAAGATGGCGACCGCGTACTGGAGGGCGGCGGGGGAGCTCCAGATCCCCGGGGGCCAGCTCCGGCGACCGGTCCTGACCCGGTTGTAGAGGGCGATGACCTGCTCGTCGTCGAAGTAGTCAGTTTCCATGGCTCAGGCCATTCTAGGAATACCCACATTCGCCCCCTCGTTAATAAGCGAAGCAATGGCACAAACCGCCTTCACGCCCGAGCAGGTTCAGCGCTATGCGCGCCACCTGATCCTCCCCGAAGTCGGCGGAGCCGGCCAGCGAAAGCTGATGAACACCAGCGTCCTGATGCTGGGGGCCGGCGGCCTCGGCTCGCCGGCCGCCATGTACCTGGCGGCCGCCGGCGTGGGCAAGATCGGGATCGTCGACTTCGACGCCGTCGACGCCAGCAACCTCCAGCGGCAGATCCTGCACGGCGTCGAGGACATCGGCCGGCCCAAGGTCGACTCGGCCGCCGATACCCTCATGAACCTCAACCCCGACGTGGAGGTGGTCAAGCACCCGATCCACGTCAACTCCGAGAACGCCCTGGACGTCTTCCGGCCCTACGACGTGATCGTCGACGGCACCGACAACTTCCCGACTCGCTACCTGGCCAACGACGCGGCCTACCTGCTGGGCAAGCCGCTGGTCTATGGGGCCATCTATCGCTTCGAGGGGCAGATGACCGTGTTCGATGCGGCGAAGGGCCGTGGCTGCTACCGCTGCCTTTTCCCGTCCCCGCCCCCTCCGGGCGCGGTGCCGAGCTGCGCGGAGGCCGGCGTCTTCGGCGTCCTGCCCGGCATCATCGGCTCCCAGATGGCCTTCGAGACCATCAAATACGTCCTCAACCTCGGCCAGACCCTGGTCGGCAGGCTCCTCGTCTTCGAGGGGATGGACATGACCTTCCGCACGCTGAACCTGCGTCGGAACCCGAACTGCCCGCTCTGCGGCGACCATCCGACGGTGATCGAGCTGATCGACTACGAGCAGTTCTGCGGCGTTCCCGCCGTGGAGGTCTGACCGGCAGGTCGTCGGCGCTGCCGGAAGCCGGCTCCCGTCGGCTAACCTGGGCAGCGGAGTGATTCAGCTCGACCGGTTCGAGCCGTCGCGCCTGGGAGCGGCTCGGGAGGCGGTCCGCTCGCTGGGCTCAGCCCTGATCGCGTTCTCGGGTGGGGTGGACTCGACTCTGCTGCTCAA
>JALYYF010000435.1 GCA_030946725.1 Candidatus Dormiibacterota bacterium | reverse complement strand
ACCGAGGTAACAGTCGGCGTACTGGGCGCACGAGTATTCAACGCGATAGTGCGCGACGTTCCCGGGATGAACAGCAAGCTGCTGCGCGCGCTGGCACGCCGGCTGCGCGACGCCGATCTCAACCGGTTGGAGGCCGGCACTCGCCGCGACTCTTGAGACGCGGAGTTCTTATTGCCCGGCCGGCGGCCACGGCCCCAGCGGGCGGCCGATCTCCCAGTGGTGTCCGAACGGGTCGACGATCCTTCCGAGGAGCCAGCCGTACTCCTGGTCAGTGACGTCAGCAACCGCGGTTGCCCCGGCCGCCACGGCGTCTCGGAACGTACGGTGAGGATCGGCCACCTTCAACAGCATCCGGACCGAGCCTCCGCCGAGGGATTCCGGACTGAAGTTGGCGTGCTCGGGCGACTCGTCGGAAACCCAGAACTCCGCACCGTCGACGGATAGCTGCACGACCACCTCGTCGTCACCGACGCGGTACATCTCCACCGCACCGAAGGCGGCCTTGTAGAACTCCACTGCCTCCGTCCCCCGCCGAACAGACAGCTGCGGCGCGACGACGGTCCTAAACCGCTCGGCCTGGCCCTGATCTCGGCTCACCGCCGAATTGTAGACGCCCATCTTTCCCTCCCCCGACTGGGGGAGGGCTGGGAGGGGGCTCTCTTGAAAGAGCACCTCTTCTAAAGCCCTTGGCAGCAGATCCGCTCGATCGCCCCCCGCGCCGTTCGGTGTACTCCCCGACTTCGCGGAGGAGAGACTCCTTCCCTCGAGTGCGCAGGAGACGGCTCAGATTGGGTGCCAGAGCCACAGCGGGATGACGCAGAGCCAAAGGGCGCCGGTGACCCAGAACCAGGTCCGCCGCCGGAAGAGCGGCAGCACCAGCACGGCGGACAGCGCCACGGCCAGGCTGGCGCGCGAGGCGCTGGGCCACCACTCGTAGACCGGGTAGTCAAGGAAGACTATGAAGGCCAGCAAGCTCACGGCCAGCAGCAACACCTCTTTGCGCCATGTGCGCCGGCTGACCAGCCACGCCAGGGCGCCCAGACAGATGACGGTCGGCAGGAGAACCGTGATCAGCAGGGTGTGCGAGTGCCGCACGCCGGCGATGAGTCCGCCGAAGGGAACGAGCGTGAAGTCCTGGCTGGGCACGGTCCCGGGCAGGCCCCAGTGATTGACGAAGAGCTTCCAGGCGGCGAAGGGGAGCAGGGCCCCGACGGCAGCTGAGACGGCTCGAACCCAGGGCCAGGTTTGGCGCTCCTGGCGCAACCGCCCAGAGATCGGCCAGCAGGAACACGATCGGAAAGACCAGGGTGGTTTCGCGGCCGAGCCCGGCCAGGCCGAAGGCGACACCGGCCCCCAGCGGCGAACGATCACGCAGCCAGACGGCCACGGCGGCGATCCCGTAGGCGAAGGCATCCGCCAGGTCGCGCTCGAGCGAGATCACCTGCCCCGGGTACAGGCCCCAGACAGCGGCCGGCCAGGGCGGCAGCCCGCGGCGTACCAGCCAGCCAGCCACGGCCAGGACCCCGAGCACTATGGCGACCAGGTTGGCCGCGACCAGGCCATCCGGTACCAGAGAGCGCTGGCCGAGCACGATCGCCCGGGCGGCCATCGGGTAGGCGATGCGCTGAAAGCGGTAGCTGGGATCGTCGATGTAGGGCGCAGCCCGCCCCGGATCCAGTGCGATGAAGTAGTAGAACTGCCCATCGAATCCGAATGGCGTGGTGGCTCCGACCGGCCCCCTGTCGATGGCCGGGCTCTCCGATCCGCGGGTGCCGTGGTTGTCCAGGTAAAGATGGCCGACGAAGACGAAGTCGCGGGCGCTGTGGCCGGTGCGGTACCAGTGTCCCAGCGCAGCCAGGTAGACGGCCAGGACCAGTCCCGCAACCAGGAACGGGCGCCACACGCTGCGCCACCCTACTCTCCTGGCCCTCGGCTTTCCAGGCCGGGAAAGGTGTGGTCCGGACCGTCGGCGGCGCGGCCCGCGGTGAGGTCCTGGGTCGCCTGGTCTCAGCCGCTCCGCTTGAGCAGACCCAGCCGTTTGGCTCTCCGCTCGGCCCAGGCGAAGACGAGCAGACCGATGGGCACCAGGACGGCCCCCATGCCCAGCAGCAGAGCCACGGTGGCGAGCTGGTCTCTCACCCCGCGCCCGTGGAGCAGGCTCTCGCGGATCCCGGAAAGGGCGTAGGTCAGCGGCGAGGCCCGGCCGAGGAGCTGCAGGGGCGCGGGCAGCACGTCGACGGGGTAATAGACGCCCGAGATCAGCAGGATGATGCCCTCGACGACCATCATCATCTGTGCCCCCTTCTCCACGGACAGCAGGGCCAGCACCGAGGCCAGGATGCCGATGCCCACCACCGCCGGCGTCGAGGCGACCAGCACCACCCCGGCCCCGGCGAGGTCCGCGCGCGAGAGGTCGACGTGGAAGAGCAGTTCGGCCGCCGTCAGCACTATGGCGGTGCGCAGCAGCCCGTACAGCACGGCGAAGCCGCAGATGCCGGCGAGGTGCGTCATGCGCCGGATTGGCGCCATGAAGGTGTATTCGATGGTGCCCTCCCAGCGCTCGTAGACGATCGCGTAGCCGATCTCCAGGAAGACCATGGCCAGGTAGCCCCAGAGCACTGAACCAACGAGCAGGTAGAGCTGGGCGTCACGGAGCTCCGCCGGCCCCACCCGACCACTTTTCGACAGCCCGGCCGCCAGGTAGCCGATGCTGAGCACGCTCACCAGCGTGTAGACCAGGTACGCGACCTCCCAGGCCCAGTACCGGCGGACCAGGTTCTTCTGGCGCTCGATCAGGCCGTACAGGGCGCGGGTCTGCTGCCGGTGGAGCGGCGTGATCAAGCGATCTCCTCCTGGTCGGCTTCTGACATGGCGCGGCCGGAGAGCCGGAAGAAGAGCCCCTCCAGGGACCCGAGCAGCTCAGGTGTGCCGTCGGCCAGCACGGCTCCCTGGTCCATCAGAACGACGCGGTCGCAGAGGATCTCGGCCTCATCGAGGTCGTGCGTGCAGAGCAGGGTGGTGATGGCCCGGTCCCCTCGCAGTTCCCGGAGCAGAGACTGCACCTCGCGCTTCGATCGCGGGTCGAGACCGGTCGTGGGCTCATCCATCAGCAACAAGGCCGGGCTGGTCAGCAGGCTGCGCGCGATCGCCACCTTCTGCTGCTGTCCGCGGGACAGGTGGCGCAGAGGGCGCCCGACCGAGTCGCGGGGCAGACCGAGGCGACCGAGCACCTCCTCCACCCGCGAGCGGAGGCCGACGCCGTCGTCACCGTACAGTCGGGCCGCGAAGGCCAGGTTCTCCCAGGGGCTCAGCTCCTTGAAGAAGGCCGCCTCCACTGAGACGCGGTTGACGTGCCGGCGCACGGCGAGCGCGTCCCGCACCACGTCGTGGCCGAAGACGCGGGCCCGGCCGCTGTCGGGCAGGATCAAGGTCGCGAGGATGCGCACCAGCGTCGACTTGCCGCTGCCGTTCGGCCCGATCACGCCCAGAGTGGCGCCCGCCTCAACGCGGAGGTCCAGCGGACGCACGGCTATCAGCCGCTCCCTGGAGCGCCGCCACCAGGGCGTGCCGGCCACGCGCCGGCTGCGCGGGAATCCCTTGCTCACTCGATGCAGTTCGACGGCCGGCTGCATGGTCACGAATCGTCTCCTCCGGTTGAAAAAGGAAAAGCCGTGCGGAGGCCGCACGGCTTGGTAACTGTCGAAACGAAATTCGGGGAGCTAGCTACTCAGTGCACGGTCTCAAATAGGCGTATTTCACCCATGACTCTGGGTGGGACGTCTTTGATGCCACACATGTGTAATCCCGAGGGGCGAAGCTTACAGTGCCCGTCGCCATCGGTCAACAGGGATTCGCGAAGAGGTACAGAAGGAACGGCGCTCTCATCGCCCTGACAGTGACTGCCGGCGGCAATCATCTCGAGAGAGTCAGGATGGGGCGGCGCCGGCTGATAGGGCTGTCTGGATGCTCTCCACCAGCCTCCTCGCCGACTCCGCGCTGAGCTCAACCGCCACCCGGGCGTCGGCACCTGAAGACTCGTCGATGAAGTCGATGTTCAGGGTGTGCTCGAGGGGCGTCTGATAGGGATGGTCGAAGTAGATCGAGGCATGGCTCAGGGGAAACCACCCGCGCGGGCCCTTGCCGCTTCCGGTTACCGCGGTCTTCAGAGTGATGTAAGAGCACATCGGGTTCTATCTCCTCAGGTGGCCAGGTGGCGGCCGAACCACTCTTCGATCCGCCGCCAGCCCTGGTTGGCGGCCTCCACTCGATAGCTGGGGCGGTCGGTTGCGAAGAACCCGTGGCCCGCTCCCTCGAAGGTGTGGAACTCAAAGGTCTTGTGGTGCTCCGCCAGCGCCTCCTCGATCTTTTTCGTCTCGGCAGGCGAGGGATGGGTGTCCTCGGCGCCGAAGAGGCCGAGCAGCGGGCAGCGCAGCTCGGCGGCACGGTCGATCACCGGCTGCACGCGGAGCGGCATGCCCTCCGGCGGACTCTCGACGACAAAGGCGCCGTAGCAGTCGACGGCGGCATCGAGGGGCAGCGTGCAGGCGGCCAGGAAGACCTGGCGGCCGCCCGAGCAGTAGCCGATGGCGCCCACCTTGCCGTTGGAATAGGGAAGGTTGCGCAGGTAGTCGATCGCACCCGCGGCGTCTGCCAGGAAGCGCTCGTCGGGGACGCCGCCCTGGGCCCGGGCCGCGGCTGCAGCGTCGTCTGGACTGGCGTCGCGGCCTTCGCGATAGTGCAGGTGCGGACAGACGGCCGCGTAGCCGCGACTGGCAAACCGCCGGGTGATCTCCTTGCTCGCCTGATCCCAGCCCGGCATGTGGTGCACGACCAGGACGCCCGGATACAAACCCGGACCGAGCGGACGGGCGAAGTAGGCGAGAACGCTGTCGCCCGCGTGACCCGTGATGGCGACGGACTCCGCCAGGAGGCCTTCATACATGAGTCGTCCCTCCATGCTGAATTGACGTGACCGATGTGGGAGACGGCCCCTAAGCCGGTTCCGCCTCGTCGAGGATGGGCTCGGCGTCGTCCGCACCGGCCTGGTTGAGCTCGACCAGGACCTCCTTGCCGGCCTCGCTCGCCGTGACATGCGCCGTGCGGCGAAGCGGGATCTCGCGGATGAAGAGCGCCGCCACGAAGGCGAGCAGCACGAACGGCAGTCCAGCCAGGAACACCGTATGAAGCGCGTCGGCGATGCCGGCGCGGACGGCCTCGACTATGGTCGGTGGAAGGTTCGCAAGCTGTCCCGGATCGAGCACCGAACCCGCGTTGGCCTGCTGGCCACTCGCCTTCAGCCTCGAAGCGACTCCCGGAGGCAGGTGCCGGGCGATGTCCGTCTGCAGACCCTGGGTGAGGAGGGTCCCCATCACCGCGATTCCGATGGCGCTGCCCAGCGAGCGGAAGAGCTGGGTGGCCGCGGTCGCGACGCCCATGTCGGCGCGGCTGACGGCGTTCTGGACGATGAGCGTGAAGGTCTGCATCGCCACGCCGAGACCGGCGCCGATCACCAGCATGTCCCGGATCACCTCGGCGTTGGTGCTGTGCACGTTGAGCAGCGTGAGGAGGTAGAAGCCGACGCCCATCACCAGCAATCCGGCCAGGGTCGAAATCTTGTAGCGCCCGGTCTTCGAGATCAGGAAGCCGTTCCCGATACTGGCAACCACCATGGTCACCAGCATCGGCACCAGGACCGTCCCCGAATTCGAGGCGTTGTCTCCCAGCACGCCCTGGACGAAGACGGGGATGAAGTAGATGGCTCCGAACATCGCCATTGCCACGCCCATCCCGGCCAGGTTGGAAAAGGTGAAGATCGAATTGGTCCAGAGCCGCAGCGGCAGCACCGGCTCGGGAACCCGGGCCTCGACGGTGACGAAGACAAGGCCCAGGACCAACGCCAGCGCGTACAGGCCCACGATCTGGAACGAGGTCCAGGCGAACCGGTTGCCTCCCATCTCGGTCGCCAGCAGGAGGCAGACCAGCGCCCCGGACATGCTGACGATCCCCCAGACATCGATGGCCTGCCGGCGGTGCAGATGCGGGACGTGCATGAACACCGACACCGCGACCAGGGCCAGCGCCGCGATGGGCAGGTTCACGAAGAACAGCCATCGCCATGACGCGTGGTCGGTGATGTAGCCGCCCAGGAGCGGACCGATGATGGATGCAACCCCGAAGACGGCGCCCATCAACCCCTGGTACTTGCCCCGTTCACGCGGCGGGATGATGTCGCCCAGGATCGCCTGGGAGAGTGGCTGCAGGGTCCCCATCCCGATTCCCTGGACGACGCGAGCGGCGATGAGGAAGCCGAAGTTCGGCGCCAACCCCGAGAGCGCGGAGCCGGTTGCGAAGATGACGATGCCGCCCAGGTAGAAGGACTTGCGGCCGAAGATGTCCGAGAGCTTGCCGACGATCGGGACGACCACCGTCGAGGCCAGGATCGACGACAGCGCGATCCAGCTGTAGTAGTCGATGCCGCCGAGCTCGGCCACGATCCTCGGCATGGCGGGGGCGACCAGTGTGAGATTCAGCGAGGCGACCAGCATGCCGAGCATCAGGCCGCCCATCACGGTCATGACCTCTCGCGTCATCCGGAACTCGGGTTCGTCGCTCACGAGCCCTCCACCTACGCCTCCAGCGTTTGCCCCTCGCCCTTGCGGGAAGGGTCGGGACGGGATCCATAGAACGGAAAATCCCGCGCTACCGCAGCCAGCACCCGGATTCCGCGCCTGAGCGCCACCAGGTCGTCGTCGGCGAGATGCCCTACCCAGCTCTCCAGTACCGAATGCCCGCCGTGGCGGATCCGGCCGATGAGGTTGCTGCCCTCCACCGTCGGCTGGACGATCACCCGCCTGCCGTCGCTGCGATCTGGCAGCCGCTGGGCCAGCCCGTCCCGGACCAGCTTGTCGACGAGGAGGGAGGCGGCAGGCGGCTTCACGCCGAGCTGCTCGGAGAGCATCCCGACGCTGCAGTTGGGGTGCCGCTGGACGACGGCCAGGGCCTTCATCTGCGCCATGGTCAGGTCGACCTCGAGGAGGTCGCCCA
>JALYYF010000426.1 GCA_030946725.1 Candidatus Dormiibacterota bacterium | reverse complement strand
AGTCGTCGCGCTGGACGTCCGTCCGCTGCCCCCCCAGAGCTGGCGCGGCTGGATAGCGTCGGTCCTCAGCGAACACCACAAGCCCAGCAAGGACCTCGACGAGGCTGACCGCTTCCAGCAGCAGGACGAGCAGCGGGCGATCTGGCGCAAGGTCGTCGACAAGCAGGGGAACCGGGATCCGCTCTTCGAGGTCCAGACTCTGGCCCTCGCAGTGGCTCCCGGACGAGACGATGCTCGGCAGGCGATCGCCAACCTCCGGGGCGGCTTTGACCAGTGGCTCAGTAACAACTTCTTCGAGGCGGTGGGCTGGCGCACCTGGGGCTCCAACGCCTTCTGGCGGGCCCCCGGCTTCGACCATCGGCTGGCGACCGCCCGCTTCACCTCCAACCACGTGATGGCCGGCTGGGAGCTCGGCAAGCTGCTCACGCCTCCGGACACCCATAACACCTGCCCCGACGTCGTCCGCCTCGAGGCGGCGGAGCTGCAGCCGCCTGAGGAGGTCGTGCAGCAGAACCGCCAGGGCGTCACCGTGGCCATGCTGCCAGGCGATCGCGAGGTGGTCCTCACCCCGGCGGACCTCACGACCCACGTCGACGTCATGGCCCCCACCGGCGCCGGGAAGTCGACCCTCCTCGGCAACATGGTCCTGGGCTGGGCGGACCTGGGTCTCCCCTGTGTCCTCGTCGACCCCAACAAGGGCGACACCGTGTCCTACGTCCTCGATCGGCTGCCACGCCGGCACTGGGATCGGGTCGTGCTCATCGACCCCTCGAGGCAGGACCGCTCGGTCGCGATCAACGTCCTCGACACTCCTGCCCGGCACGGCACCGTGGCGGACCAGGTCGTCAGCGTCTTCGCCCGCAGCTACGGGCAGTACTGGGGCCCACGCGGGGCAACCATCCTCCGCATGGCTGTCCTCACCCTGCTCAGGCATCCAGGGTCGACCCTTTGCGACACCACCCCTCTGCTGCTCAACGAGGACCTCCAGCGCAGCCTGACCCAGGACCTGCACGACGAGGGCCTGGAGATGGCCTGGAAGGCCTACCAGCCGGCGCAGGCCGAGAGCCTGCTCTGGAAGCTCTCTGACGTCCTCGCCTTCCGCCCTGAGGTCCGGCACCTGCTCGGCCAGCCCCGCTCGAGCGTCGACCTCTCCGAGGGCCTCAACGAAGACGCCATCGTGCTCGTCTCGCTGCCCACAGGGCAGATCGGGGAGGATACGAGCTCCCTCCTCGGCGGCCTCCTCATCTCCCGCATCTGGCAGATCATCCAGGGCCGCAGCGCCGTCCCGGTAGAGCAGCGCCGGCACTTGCTGACCGTCATCGACGAGTTCCCAAAGCTCGTCAGCGTCCCGACCTCCTGGAAGGAGTTCCTCGCCGAGGCGCGCGGTTACCGCGCCCCTCTCGTCCTCGCCCACCAGGACCGCTCCCAGCTCGGCGGCAGAGACCTCGCGAGCGCGGTCGACAGCAACGCCCGCACCAAGGTCTTTTTCCAGATGGAGCACGATGACGCCAAGGTCTCGGCCGGCCAGGCCAGGCCCCTCACGGCCTCGCAGCTGGAGGGCCTGGAGCGCTTCCACGCCGCCGTCCGCCTCTGCGTCGACGGGCACGTCAAGCCGGCCTTCATCGCCCCCACACCGGGCCCCAGGGCCAGCCTGGGCCACGCCCAGGAGCTCGCCGAGCATTCGCTGCGGCGGTACGGGCGAGCCACGACGAAGGCCGAGGCGGAAGCTGGCTCGCCGGATCAGCTGTCGCGCCACGACCGCGCGGAGGAGGCCCTCAATTGGGACGCCTGAGGACCTCGAGCGCCGCCGTTTCAGGTGTCGTCAGAGGCGTCGTCAGGAGTAACGACACCTCAAACGAACAGGGTCCGTATTCGCCGACAGGACCCATTTCGCACCCGGCCATGTATGCGGAAGATCCTTCGGATCGGTCTGCATACATACGGGGAGACGAGCGGCCGGCAGCGCCGGCGGCGAGCGTCGTCGGAGGTGGGGACTGGCTGGAGGGGACCGGCGGCCGGGCCTGGCAGGCGC
>JALYYF010000425.1 GCA_030946725.1 Candidatus Dormiibacterota bacterium | reverse complement strand
CAGGCGGAGGCGGCGGGCTGGCGGCCCTGGTGAGGGCCGTTCAGGAGCTGAACGGCTTGCGCCGGGTGCGCTTCATGACCTCCCATCCGCAGGACCTGGAGATGGAGCTGCTCGAGGTCATGGCCCGCTCCCCGAAGGTCGCCCACGAGCTCCAGCTGCCCATCCAGTCCGGCGACGACCGGATACTCAAGCGCATGGCTCGCGGCTACCAGGTCCGCCACTATCGGGCGATCGTGGAGCGGGCTCGCGAGCTCATGCCAGACCTGGGCCTCTACACCGACGTGATAGTCGGGTTCCCGGGAGAGACCGAAGAGATGTTCCTCAACACGCGGCGGTTGCTGGAGGAGGTCGAGTTCGACGTCGTGCACCTGGCCCAGTACTCTCCGCGCCCGGGGACCTTCGCCGAGGGCCGCTGGGCGGACGACGTCCCTGCCGAAGAGAAGAAACGGCGGATCAACGAACTCTTGGAGCTGCAGCGCGGCATCGCCGGCCGGCGAACGCAGCGCTGGATCGGCCGGACCGTCGAAGTGCTGGTCGAGGGCTCGGACGAGCTGGGCCGCTCCTATGGCCGCAACCGCCAGGGCAAGCGAGTGATCGTGAAGAGAGCACGGGTTTCCGCTGGAGAAATGGTCGAGGTCCTGATCGAAGAGGCCACGCCCGGCCAGTTGGCGGGCAGAATGGCGGCGTGAGTCCACGCGCCGGTGGCGACACGCCGGCGATGAAGCAGTACTGGGCAGCCAAGCTCGCGCATCCGGACGCGATCCTGCTCTTCCGGCTCGGCGACTTCTACGAGATCTTCTTCCAGGACGCGGTCGAGGCCGCGCCGATCATGGGCGTGACGCTGACCTCCCGCCCGATGCGCGACGGCAGGCAGCCCATGTGCGGCGTGCCGCACCACTCCTGGCAGAGCTACGTGGGCAAGCTGCTCAGAGCCGGAAAGAAGGTCGTGATCTGCGACCAGGTCGAGGCGCCGGCGGGCGATCGGGTGGTCCAGCGCGAAGTGACCCGGGTTCTGACGCCGGGCACGGTCGTCGACGACGCCTACCTGGAACCAGCTCGCTCCAACTGGCTGGTGGCCACCTGGACCAGCCGGGGGGAATCCGGGCTGGCCGCCTGCGACGTGTCCACCGGTGAGCTGCTGCTCTGCCAGCTTCCGGCCCACCGGCTGCCGGCCGAGCTGCAGCGGCTGGCTCCCGCGGAGCTGCTGGAGCCGCCGGCGGTCGACGTCTACCGGTTCGATCCGGCCCGGGGGCGCCGCCGTCTGGCCGAGCGCCTGGGGATCGGCTTTCCGGCCTCCGTCGGCGCGCAGGATGCTCCGCTGGCCGTCGGCGCCGCCGGCGTCGTGCTCGAGTACCTGGAGCAGAACCAGGTCCGCGTGGAGCCGGGCCTCTTCCGGGTGCGCACCTTTTCGGCCGACGCCACCATGCATCTCGACCCGGCGACGGTCCGCAACCTCGAGCTGCCGGCCCTCCTCCGCCTGGTGGACCGCACCTGCACGCCGATCGGCACCAGGCGCCTGCGTCAGTGGCTCTGGGCCCCGCTTCGTGACGTGGAGGCGATCGAGCTCCGTCTCGGCGCCGTGGCGGAGCTCAAGGTCCGGGACAGGGGCCGGCTCCAGCGCGGGCTGCGCGAGGTGGGGGACCTGGAGCGGCTGCTCAGCCGGGCGGCCCAGGGCCTGGCCTCGCCGCGCGAGCTGGTGGCGCTGCGCAGGGCCCTGGAGTCGCTGCCCGAGGTGGCCGCGGCCAGCTCCCAGGCCACCTCGCTCCAGCTGCGCCAGCTGGCCGCCGCCATCCGCCCGGACGCGGAGCTCGCCGCCGAGCTGGCACGTGCCCTGGTCGACGATCCGCCCGCCGTCATGCGGGACGGTGGCGCCGTGCGACCGGGCTACGACGCCGAACTGGACCGGATAGTGGAGGCATCGAGGGCGGCCCGCGAATGGATCGCCGGACTGGAGGTGGCCGAGCGCCAGCGGACAGGCATCAGGAACCTCAAGGTCGGCTACAACCGCGTCTTCGGCTACTACATCGAGGTCAGCCACTCGAATCAGAACCTGGTTCCCAGCCACTACGTCCGCAAGCAGACGCTGACCGGGGGCGAGCGATACCTGACGCCGGAGCTCAAGGAAAAGGAGGCTGTCGTCCTCAACGCGCAGCAGGATCGCGTGACCCGCGAGCAGCAGGTGCTGAAGGCCCTGGACGAACGGGTGGCCCGCTCCGCACCGGTCCTCCTCCTGACCGCCGACGCGATCGGTGACCTGGACGCGCTCACCGCTTTCGCGGACGCGGCCGACGCCTTCGACTGGACGCGGCCCGAGGTGTCCACGGGCCTCAGGATGGCCGTCACCGGCGGCCGGCATCCCGTCGTGGAGGTGTCGGCCGGGGCCGGCAACTTCGTGCCCAACGACACCCTGCTGGATCCCCACCAGGACCAGATCGTTGTCCTCACCGGCCCCAACATGGCCGGTAAGTCGACATATCTGCGCCAGGTGGCCCTGATCGTCCTGCTTGCTCAGTGCGGCAGCTTCGTGCCGGCCGCCGCCGCCTCGATCGGCCTCGCAGACCGCATCTTCACCAGGGTCGGCGCTCACGACGACCTGGCCGCCGGTATGTCCACGTTCATGGTCGAGATGACCGAGACCGCGAGCATCCTGAACCACGCCACCCAGGCCTCACTGGTCGTGCTGGACGAGGTGGGGAGGGGGACCTCCACCTATGACGGCGTCTCCATCGCCCAGGCCGTGGTCGAGTACCTCCACGACTCGCCGAGACTCGGCTGCCGGACCCTTTTCGCGACCCACTACCACGAGCTGACGGCTCTCGCCGACCGCCTCTCCAGGGTGAGCAACGAGCGCGTCGAGGTGCTGGAGGAGGGCGACTCCGTGCGCTTCCTCCACCGGGTCGTCCCGGGCGGAGCAGACCGCTCCTACGGCATCCACGTGGCGGCGCTGGCGGGGCTGCCGGCGCAGCTGATAGCCCGCGCTCGCCAGATCCTGGCCGACCTGGAGCGCCAGCGCCCACTGGAGCCTCCCGAGCAGCAGCTCGGGCTTCCCCTGGGAACGCCCCAGGATCCCCTGAGGCGGGAGCTGGCCCAGATCGAGCTGGACAGAATGAGCCCTCTGGAGGCGCTCCAGAAGCTGTACGAGCTGAGGGCCGGCCTGGAGTAGTGGCGGTCCCCAGGGCGGGCTGCCCGTGACCATTCGATTGCTGCCGCCCCAGGTGGCGGACGCCATCGCCGCCGGCGAGGTGGTGGAGCGTCCGGCCTCGGTCGTGAAGGAGCTGATCGAAAACTCGCTCGACGCCGGCGCCCACAGGGTGAGCGTCGAAGTCAGGGGGGCCGGACGGACGCTCATCCGGGTCTCCGACGACG
>JALYYF010000414.1 GCA_030946725.1 Candidatus Dormiibacterota bacterium | reverse complement strand
TGCGCAGTCGGCAGATGTACCCGAATGCTGTCGACAGTGACCTCGATCAGATCGTCCGTTCCAAATGCCTCCTGGAGTCCTAGTCTACCCTCCGTCCCCCTGGATACCGTTCGAGGAGAATTGGCGGGTGCCACGACCCTCCAGGCGCGGACGGCTGATCTTGATCGACGCCCACAGCCTCATCTACCGGGCCTTTTTCGCGCTCCCGCCGATGAGCACCACCCAGGGCCTGGTCACCAACGCCGTCTACGGCTTCACCTCGATGATGGCCATCGTCCTGGCCAACCGGCCCGAGTACGCGATCGCCGCTTTCGACATGGGCGGTCCGACCTTTCGCCTCAAGGAATACGCGGAGTACAAGCAGGGCCGGCGGCCGATGCCGGACGACCTGCGGCCGCAGCTGGAGCTCTGCCGGCGGGTCCTGGAATCGCTCTCCATCCCGATATATGGAGTGCAGGGCTTCGAGGCTGACGACGTCATCGGCACACTCGCCCGTCTCGCCGAGGACGCCGGGGTGGCGGTCACCATCGTCAGCGGCGACCTGGACTGCCTGCAGCTGGTCGGGGAGGGGGTGGAGGCGCTCGTGCCCCGGCGCGGCATCACCGACACCGTTCTCTACGGGCCGGACCAGGTGCGCCAGCGCTACGGCTTCGAGCCGATCCAGCTGATCGACTACAAGGCGCTCCGGGGCGACACCTCCGACAACATCCCCGGCGTTCCCGGCGTGGGCGACAAGACGGCGGCCCAGCTCGTCCAGCAGTTCGGGTCCGTCGAAGCGCTCCTCGATCGCATGGACGAGCTCAAGGAAGGCCGGGTCAAGACCGCCCTCGCCGCAGCCGCGGACCAGATCCGTCTCGGCAAGCGCATGGTCACGATCCGCACGGACGTGCCGGTCGAGCTCGACCTCGAGCGGGCGCGCTGGCTGCGCTACGACTACGACCGGGCGCGCTCGGTCTTCGACGAGCTGGAGTTCCGGCAGCTCCTGGCCCGGCTGCCGGCCCCCGACGCGGTCCCCGTCCAGCCGACCCTTGCCTTCGAGCCGGTGGAACCCACGGGGGTCACGCTGGTGTCGGAGCAGCACCTCGGCGAGCTGGAGCGAGAGCTCGCGGCGGCGGAGGAGGCGGCCGTGTTCGGTGTGTGGGACGGCAGCCCGCGCGCCGGGACTCAGGTCGGCCTGGCGCTCGCGGTGGGGGACAGGGCCTGGTACGTGCCCGCCGGGCTCCTTGACCGCGTAGTTCCCCACCTGAGCCGCAAGGGCCTGCTGGGCCACGACGTCAAGGAGATGGAGCTGGCTTTGAGCGCCTGGCGGCCGGGCGACTACGACTGGCGCTTCAGCACGCACCTGGCCGCCTACCTTTTGGGCGCCGGCTCGCGTGACCCGAGGCTGGAAGACCTGGCGCGCGACTTCCTGGACATGCAGCTCATGGGCAGCGACCAGTTGCTGGGCACCGGACGGAACGTCCGCGCGGCGGCCCAGTGCGAGCCCGCCGACTGCGCGCAGTACAGCGGGCCTCGCGCGCAGGCGATCCTCTACCTCAGGCCTCGCCTGGCAGCCGAGATGCGCAACCTCGGGGTGGACTACCTCTTCCAGGAGGTGGAGCTGCCGCTCAGCCGGGTGCTCGCCGCGATGGAGCAGGAGGGCGTTGCGGTCGACGTCCCCTACCTGCGCGACATGCAGGAGGAGCTCCAGGAGCAGCTGAGGGCGCTGGAAGAAGAGGTCGCGGAAGTGGCCGGCTACTCCTTCAACCTGAACGCTCCTCAGCAGCTGGCGCGTCTGCTCTTCGAAGACCTCAGGCTGCCGGTGGGGAAGCGGACCAAGACGGGCTACTCGACGGACGCCGACACGCTGGAGAGCCTGCGCGAGAAGCACCCGGTGATCGGGCTGATCCTGGAACACCGCCAGCTCAGCAAGATGAAGTCGACGTACGTCGACGCCCTTCCGGAGCTCGTCGACCCGCGAACGGGTCGCGTCCACACCTCCTTCGGGCAGGCCTCCACGGCGACGGGGCGGCTCGCCTCCTCCAACCCGAACCTCATGAACATCCCCATCCGGACGGAGCTTGGCCAGCGCATCCGGCGTGCCTTCCGGGCGGGGCGACCCGGCCACGTGCTCTTCGCGGCCGACTACTCCCAGATCGAGCTGCGCATCGCGGCCCACCTCTCGGAGGACCCGGAGATGCTCGCGGCCTTCGCTGCCGGCCTGGACATCCACACGGCCACGGCCGCCAAGGTCTTCAAGGTGCCGGTGGACCAGGTGGATCCCAACCAGCGCCGCCTCGCCAAGGTCGCCAACTTCGGCTCCATCTATGGTCAGGGCGAGTACGGGCTCTCGCAGCAGCTGCGCATCGCGGGGGACGAGGCGCGCGCCTTCCTGAAGGAGTACTGGACCACCTATGCCCGCCTCAAGGAGTGGCTCGACTCGGTGCGGGCCGAGGCCAGGGAGGCGGGCGTGGTCATCAACGCGCTCGGTCGCCGGCGCGCCATCCCCGACCTGCGCTCGCCGAACTACCAGCTCCGGGCGGCGGCCGAGCGCATGGCGATCAACTTCCCGATCCAGTCACTCCAGGCGGACATCATCAAGATCGCGATGGTGCGGCTGAGCCATGAGCTGGAGCAGGCAGGCCTGGCCGGACGCATGCTCCTCCAGGTCCACGACGAGCTCGTGTTCGAGGTGCCTGAGGCCGAGAAGGACCGTTTCAGCGAGATCGTGCCGCGCGTGATGACGGACGCCTACGACCTGCTGACCGGCATCGAGGTGGAGTCCCGGATCGGGTCCAACTGGGCGGACATGACGAAGCTGACGACGATCGTTGCCTGAGCTGCCCGAGGTCGAGACCGTCACGGCCGACCTGCGGCCCCACCTGGTGGGGCGCCGCATCGTGGCCTGCGACCTCCGGTTCCCCGCCATAGTCCGGCACCCATCCCCGCCGGCGTTCGCCGCCGGCGTCACCGGCCGGACAATCGAGGCCATGAGCAGGAGGGGAAAGTACATCCTGCATCATCTGGACTCCGGGGAGCTGCTGGTCGTCCACCTCGGCATGACGGGGCAGTGGCGATACGTGGCGCCGGCCGCGGAAGAGCCAGACCACCTGCACGCCGTCTTCGCCCTGGACGACGGATTCCAGCTCCGGTACCGGGATGTGAGGCGCTTCGGGCGGCTGCTGCTGGGCAGCGAGCAGGAGCTGGTCGGCGACCGGAAGATGCCTCGCCTGGGCCCCGAGCCGATCGACCCCAGCTTCTCGGCCACCGATCTCTACCGGCGGCTGCACGTGCGCAGGGCTCCACTCAAAGCGCTGCTGCTCGACCAGATGGTGGTGGCGGGAGTCGGCAACATCTACGCCGATGAGGCCTGCTTCCAGGCCCGGGTGCGCCCGGACCGCGCCGCCAACACCCTCAGCCGGCAGGCCGTGCGCCGCCTCCGGAAAGCTCTCGACGAGTCGCTGCGGAGGGCCATCGCCAACCGCGGCAGCTCGGTGGCGGACTACCGCGACGCCTGGGGCGAGGTCGGCCGCCAGCAGGGGGAGCTGCTGGTCTACGGGCGGGGTGGTCAGCCCTGCGTCCGCTGCGGGCGGCCCCTGGCGCTCGTGAGGTTGGCCGGCCGCAGCACGGTCTTCTGCCGACACTGCCAGCGCTGAAGCTTTGGAACTCTCGAGACCCCTGGTCGTACTCGGCGCTCTGACCCTCGCTTTCGCGGTCTTCAGCCAGGCGGTGGCGATGGGCCTGATGACGGCCGCGGACCGCGCCATCGAGCACCTGATGGCGCAGGCCTGGTCCGTGAGCCTGCGGCCGCCGGCCCTTGCAGTGGCTGAGCTTGGGGGCGCGGAGCTGACCGGGCTGATCGCGGTCGGGCTGGCCGTGTACCTCTTTCGGCATGGCTTCCGGCACGAGGCCTGGGCTCTGCTGGCCCTCCCCCTGGTAGAGGGCGTCGAGGTCGTCTACAAGGTGGTCGTCCAGCACCCAGCACCGATCAGATCGGCCCATGGTGACGCCCCCAGCCTCACAATGCTGCTCGAGCGTGGCCCCACCGCCCTTCACAACAGCTATCCCAGCGGGCACACCCTCCGGGCGGTCCTGGTCTACGGGCTGCTCGCCTTCGTGATCTACCGGCTCGCCCCGCGCGGGTTGGTGAGGAAGCTGGCGATTCCGGCGGCTGCCGTCATCATTTCTCTCGTGGCTCTGGATCGGCTCTATCTCGGAGTCCACTGGACATCCGATGTGATCGGGGGCCTGCTGCTGGGCGGCGTGGCCCTGGCCGCCGCCGTCGTCTGGCTGGACAGGCCGAGGCCGGTGGCTTGACCGAGCAGGCCGCTCCACCGGGCGCCGTCCTGCTGCTGGTGACCACGGCCGATCGGTCCGAAGCCGAACGCATCGGCGAGGCGCTGGTCACCAAGCGGCTCGCCGCTCGGGGCTCCGTGGTGCCGATGATCCACTCGTTCTTTCACTCAGGAGGGCAGATTCAGCGCCAGCATGAAGCGCTCCTCCTGATCAAGACTTCGGCTGCGAGGTCGGCGGAAGCACAGGCGGAGCTCCGCTCCCTGCACTCCTACGAGAACCCGCAGATTCTCGAGGTCGCGGTGAGCGGGGGCTCGGCCACATATATCGAATGGCTGCTGGAGGAAGTACGGTGACGCTGACGAACACGCCCTTGCCTACCGTCGAATCTCAGCGTCCACCCCCCGACATGCTGGACCTGCTGGGCCAGCCGGTCGGCCTCCGCACGGACAACGCGCGCCGCGTGTTCCACTCCGGCGACGTCGAGGTGGTGGCCCTCGACGGCGTCTCCATCGAGATCGCGCCCGGTGAGTTCGTGGCCATCACCGGTCCCTCGGGCGGGGGCAAGTCGACCCTGCTGGCGCTCCTGGGCGGCCTGGACCGGCCGAGCAGCGGCACCGTCTACGCCGCGGGGGCGCCGCTCGACCAGCTCAGCCAGGGAGCGCTCGACGACTACCGGCTGCAGCGGGTGGGGACGATATTCCAGACCTTCAACCTGGTGCCGTCGCTGTCGGCTCTCGACAACGTGGCTCTCCCGCTGGCCCTGGCGGGAGTGCCGGTCCGTGAGCGGCGCCGGCGGGCCCGGCTGCTGCTGGAGCTGGTCGGCCTCGGACACCGCGCGGGCTTCCGGCCGCCTCGGCTGGCCGGCGGCGAGCAACAGCGCGTCGCGGTGGCCAGGGCACTGGCGAACCGGCCCGGCCTGGTGCTGGCGGACGAGCCCACCGGCAACCTCGACACCAGCCGCGGCGAGGCGGTGATGAACCTTCTCGAAGACCTGAACCGCCGCGGCGCCACGGTGGTGCTGGTGACCCATGACCCGGAGCTCGCCCGGAGGGCGCAGAGGGCGATTCACCTCCGGGATGGCCGGGTGGTGTCGGACAGCGGCACCCAGCGCCGCACGGGCCGTGCCCCCGACACCCTGGCCGCGCCCGACCGACTGTCACGGCAGGATGCCCTGAAGCTCGGCCTGGGCAGCACCCGGCGGCGGCCGCTGCGCACCGCCCTGACGGCTGCCGGCGTGGCGATGGGGATCGTTGTGATGTCGCTGATCCTCGCGCTGGCGGCCGGGCTGCAGCAGGAGGTGATCGAGTCGGTGAACCACGGCGGACAGCTTCAGCAGGTGCTGGTGCAGCCGACGGCGCCGAACTCGAGTCAGCACGTGCGCCTGGATAAGGCGGCGGTGACCACGCTGAGCAAGGCCCCGCACGTGCAGTCGGCCTGGGGCGAGGTGGTGATCTCCGGTGCCGCGGTGCCGGCCGCGGACCCGGCGGCCGTGGGTCCCACGGTGGTCTACTCACTGCCGCCGCACGACCAGCTGGCGGCGTCGGGCGTCAACCTGACGGCGGGACGGATGCCCGGAAGCAACACCATCGCGGAAGTCGTGATCTCCGCTCAGCAGGCGAAGCGCCTGGGCTGGTCGCCGAGCCAGGCGCTCGGCAAGCGAATCATCTTCAAGGGCCAGTTCGCCGGCGCCGCGCCGAGCGGCCAGCCGGCCGCCGCCCAGATCCCGATCGCCTTCACGGTGGTGGGGGTGGCGCCCGCCAACCAGCAGGACACCCAGGCCTGGATCAGGGTCCCTGCGACGCTCGCGGACAACTACTGGGCCGAGACGGCGGCGGCCAACGGCTGGAAGCAGGACCCCTACGCCAGCCTTGTGGTGCTGGCAACCTCCCTGGATCGCGTCCAGGGCGTGCGGGACGAGGTCCAGGCCAAGGGCTACGCGGCGCTGACCAGCGACGACCAGCTTCGTGACGTGGCCCAGCGGTTGCGCTACGCGGACCTCGCGCTCACCGGCCTGGCCGTGCTGGCGC
Source organism: Candidatus Dormiibacterota bacterium (assembly GCA_030946725.1). Taxonomy (GTDB): domain Bacteria; phylum Chloroflexota; class Dormibacteria; order Dormibacterales; family Dormibacteraceae; genus Nephthysia. The sequence goes on along the minus strand of JALYYF010000414.1, from coordinate 1,826 downwards.
TTCTCATCGCGGCCCTCCTGATCATCAACACGATGCTCACCGCCGTCCTGGAACGGACCCGCGAAATCGGAGTCCTCAAGGCGGTGGGTGCCCGCGCCGGTGACGTGACGCTGATCTTCGTCACCGAGGCGGCCCTTATCGGGGCGACCGCCGGCATCATCGGCGTGGTCGGCGCCGCGCTGCTCTCACGAGGCGCCAACTCGGTGGTCGACAGTCTGGCCCGGGCTCAGGGCGCCCATCTGGACCTCCGGCTGTTTCAGCTGGGGCCGCTGATCGTGGTGGTGGCGCTGGTCTTCGCCGTCGTGCTGAGCATGCTGAGCGGGCTGCTGCCGGCCCTGCGGGCCGCCCGGCTGGACCCGATCCAGGCCCTTCGCTACGAGTAACCCAGCGATCCGCCGCAACTCGGTGGATCCGGGCTAAGATGCACGGCTGAGAGCCCGACCGGGGCAGGGAATCCGGTGAGGTGAGAGCCGATACCGGAGCTGTCGCGCAACTGTGAACGGGGAGCCACGTCCATAGGCCACTGGGGCTGAGCCCTGGGAAGGCGGGCGGAGGCGGCGATCCGTGAGCCAGGAGACCTGTCGGTCGGGGACAAGCCCATCCGCGCGCAACGGTGGGGGCCTCCGGCGGCGGGTTGCCCACGCGCGGTTGGGGCCGTGTGCCGCCAGGAGGAACTGCCTTGCAAAGGTGTGTTCGAGCGGCCCTCGTCGGGACCGGCGCGCCACTGGTCCTGCTCCTCGCCGCCTGTGGCGGCGCCAGCTCGAGTTCGGGCAGCCCGCCCGCTTCCCCCGCGGCTGCCGCGTGCGTCAACGGCGGCGCGGCCCACAAGGCCTACGTCGTGGTCCAGCACGGCGGTGGCACCGCGATGCAGAAGTGCGTCGGCTTCGACGGCGACCAGATCGGCGGCGAAGACCTGATGAAGAAGAGCGGCGTCGAGTACCAGGCTCAGGCGTTCAGCGGAGTGGGGAAGGCGGTCTGCCAGGTGGACAACGAGCCCTCGCAGTTCAGCGAGTGCTTCCCCAAGGACAAGCCGTTCTGGGCGATGTACGTCTCGCAGAGTGGGGGACCCTGGCAGCAGGGCCAGACCGCCTATACCGCCGTGTCACTGAAGAACGGTGACGCGCTGGGCTGGGAGTACCAGTCGAGCACGGCCTCCCCGCCACCTCCTCCACTGCCGAAGCGGTGAACCCGCGAGCGGTCGCCGCCTGGTCGGCCGCCTGCCTCACCATCGTGCTCACGACGACGAACCCCGGCTATCGGTTGGCGGTCCTGGCCTCCACCGTGGCCGTGCTGGTGGCGAGCGCCGGCGCCCGTCGCGCTCGGCGCCCGCTGCTGGCGGGGGCCGTGGCCGCGCTGCTGTCCGCGGCGTTCAACTTTGTGCTCAGCCACCTGGGCGCCGACGTCCTCTTCTCCGTGCCGGAATGGGTGCCGGCCATCGGAGGTCCCTACACACTGGAGGCGGCCGTCTTCGGGGTGACGGCGGGGATCACGCTCGCCGCCGCCGTGCTGGCCGTCGCACCTCTGGCCATGCTGCTCGAGCCGGACCAGGTCGTGGACGCGCTCCCCGGCTTTCTGCACGGAAGCGGGGCGGCCGTGGCCGCCGCCCTCAACCTGGTGCCCAGCCTGGGACGCACCTTCACGGCCGTCGCGGACGCGCAGCGGCTGCGCGGCTGGAGGCCGCGCGGGCCCCGCTCGTGGTCGGAGGTCGTGGTGCCGGTGGTCCTGACCGCCATCGAAGACTCGATCCAGCTCGCCGAGTCGATGGCGGCGAGGGGGTTCGGCTCGGGGCCACGGACCAGGCTGGAGCCTCCCAGGATGACGGCGAC
>JALYYF010000413.1 GCA_030946725.1 Candidatus Dormiibacterota bacterium | reverse complement strand
CGTCGTCGTCCCGGTCGCGGGCGTCCACCGGCTCCTCTTCCTCCTCGCGCAGCCAGCGGCGCAGTGGCCCGACCTTGAGGTCGAGAAGCTGGTCCTGGAGCGTGAAGAGAGCTTCGATGAGCCGGTTGGGCGAGATCCCCGCGCGCAGCTCCGCCGGATCGACGCGAACGGGCGTGGGCAGGTGGGCCGCCAGCAGGGCCAGCCGCGGCTCCCACACGATGGGAACCCGGCGGGCGCCGCGCAGGTTCAGGTGCTCCAGCTCGTCCAGCATCTCGTCGATCACGCGGATGGGGTTGATCACACGCCATCGCTCGACGCGGCCGAGCGCGAAACGGCGGCGTGCCGAGCGGATTGCCCGGTTGGCGTCTCCCAGAGGCGTTGCTATCATAGCAAAAAGTATACAAAACCTATACAGCACGCCATGGCCCGGGGTAGACTCCGCACAGTTGGCAGACGACAGGACGGGCGAACGGGCGGACATCCGGCTCTCGCAGCTCGCCGCCGCGACCGGGTTGAGCGCGCTCGTGATCAGGGCCTGGGAGCGGCGGTACGGCTTTCCGCGGGCCGTCAGGACCGAGGGGGGCCACCGCCGCTACGCCCCTTCGGAGGTGGCCCGGGTGCACCGCGCTGTCCTCCTTCTCCGTGCCGGCTTTCGGCCGCGGGAAGCGATCGAGCGGGCCTTGGGCGAGCAGCTGCGCCTGCCCCAGATGGAGCGCGACGAGCGTCTCCAAGACCTGCTGGCAGATGGCGAACCGGCTGAGGGCCTGGCCCAGCTGCGCAGCATCGAGCACGCGCTCGGCTTCGAAGAGGCGCTCGAGGAAGTGGTGCTGCCGGCCCTCAACGCCGTGGGCGAGGGGTGGGCGAGCGGCCGGTTCAGCGTCGCCCAGGAGCACGCGGCGACGAGCCTGATCGCGTCCTGGCTGGGCACCGTGCGGGCCACGCTCCGTGCTCCGGAGGCGACGGTGCCCTCAGTCCTCCTGGGGGCGGCCCCCTTCGAGCGCCACGGCCTTCCGCCCCTTGCGCTGGAGGTGCTGCTCACCCGCCGCGGCCTGGCGGCGGCGTCCCTTGACGCCGACGTGCCCATACCTGCACTGGTCAGCGCCGTGCGGCTGCGCAGGCCCAGGGCGGTCGTGATCAGCGTCAGCCGGCCCAACTCCCTCCTCGCTGAGACCGTCGCCGCGATCGATGGTGTGGAGTCGGGACCGGTCATCTACGTGGGTGGTCCGGGCGTGGGCGATGCTCCGCCGGGGGCGACGATGCTGCCCCTTCGACTGACAGCCGCGGCCGAGAAGATAGCCGCCGACCTTATCTCCGTCTGAAGGCGCCTCGATCTGCCGATTCCCGCCGAGCCGTAATATCGAGGCGCGCCCATGCAGCTCGTAGAAAGGGCGGTCCTCGACCACGTTGGTGTGGGAGCCCCGATCAAAACCTGGCATAACCTGTCTCCGGCGGAGCTCTACGAGCACGCCGTCACCCGCGGCGAAGCCTCGATCGTCGCCAGCGGAGCGCTGACCGCCGACACCGGTCAGCACACCGGGAGGTCACCGAAGGACAAGTTCTTCGTCGAGGAACCAGGCTCGGCGGGCAAGATCTGGTGGTTCCCGGGCAACCAGCCCATCTCCCCGGAAGGCTTCGACCGGCTGCTCCAGAAGTCCGTCGACTACATGTCCGCGAACGACGTCTACGTCCAGGACATGTTCGCCTGCGCCGACCCCCGCTTCCGGCTCAATGTTCGCGTCGTCACCCAGCTGGCCTGGCACAGCCTGTTCGCGCACAACCTCTTCATCCGCCCCACGAGGGAGCAGCAGAGGGAGTTCGAGCCCGACTTCACAGTAATCTCGCTGCCCGACCTGAAGGCCGACCCGGCCGCCGACGGGACGCGCTCAAGCACTTTCGTGGTCCTGAACCTGGCCCGGCGGATGGTGCTGATCGGGGGCACCCGCTACGCCGGCGAGATCAAGAAGTCGATCTTCACAGCGCTCAACTACCTGATGCCGGAGGAGGGTGCGCTGCCCATGCACTGCTCGGCCAACGTGGGCGGGGACGGCAACGTGGCGCTGTTCTTCGGGCTCTCGGGCACGGGCAAGACCACGCTCTCCTCCGACCCCACGCGCAGGCTGATCGGCGACGACGAGCACGGCTGGAGTGACGAAGGGGTCTTCAACTTCGAGGGCGGCTGCTACGCCAAGACGATCCGCATCTCGAAGGACGCGGAGCCGGAGATATACGCGGCGACCAACCACTTCGGAACCATCCTGGAGAACGTGGTCTTCGACCCCGACACCAGGGTCCCCGACTTCGACGACGAGAGCCGGACCGAGAACACCCGCTCGGCCTATCCGCTGGAGCTGATCCCCGCCGCCGATCTGATCGGCCGCAGCGGCCACCCGAGCAACGTCCTCTTCCTGTCGGCGGACGCCTTCGGCGTGCTGCCACCGGTCGCCCGCCTCGATGACGAGCAGGTGCGGTTCTTCTTCCTCTCCGGCTACACCGCGAAGGTTGCGGGCACCGAGCGGGGGGTGACGGAGCCGGAGCCGACCTTCAGCACCTGCTTCGCGGCGCCCTTCCTGGTGCTGCCTCCGGAGACCTACGCCCGGATGCTGCTGGATCGCGTCAGCCGCCACGACGCGCAGGTCTGGATGCTCAACACCGGCTGGGTGGGCGGCGCATACGGAGTCGGGAAGCGGATCTCGATCGCCCACACGCGTGCCATCGTCAGGGCGGTGGTGGAGGGACGCCTGCGCGACGTCGAGACGAGGCCGGACCCGGTCTTCGGTGTCCAGGTGCCGGTCGCGGTGCCCGGAGTGCCCGCCTCAGTGCTCGACCCGCGCGGCTCCTGGCCCGACCCGGCCGCCTATGACCGCGAGGCGCGGCGCCTGAAGGCGATGTTCGAGGCCAACATCGACCGTTTCGGCGAGACGGACACCACCGCCGGCTAGCGCCGGCCAGATCGCAGGCAAGGCCCCGGGCCGGTCAAGTAGCCTTCAGCGTAGTGACGGACGGGCTTGGCGAGGGGGACATTCTCCGCTTCCGGATGCTGGCCGACCCGCAGCTGTCGCCCGACGGAAGCCAGGTCGCGTTCGTGCTCATAGAGCAGGACGCCGCCGCCGATCGCCAGGTCAACAGCATCTGGGACGTTCCAACGGATGGCTCTGCTGCTCCCCGGCGCCTCACCGCGGGGCCTTCCGACAGCCACCCGCGCTGGGATCCGGGCGGCGGCCGGCTGGCATTCCTGGGTGCGCGCGAGCGGGAGTGGGCCAAGGACCTCTTCCAGATCGACATGCGCGGCGGCGAGGGGCAGCGGGTGGCCAGCCTGCCTCGGGGGGCCGTCGATTTCGCGTGGTCGGCCGACGGAAGCCGGTTCTGCCTGGTGGGCGGTCCCGAATACCCACCCGATCCTGACCGAGGCGAGCCCGGCAGTCCCGAGGAGGCTCGCCGGCGCTACCTGGAGCGGGTGCGGCACATCCGACGTTTTCGCTACCGGCTGGACGGCCAGGGCCAGCTGGACGACGAGCCCCACCAGCTCTGGGTGGTCGGCGCCGCCGGAGAGGGCCTGCGGATGATCACCGACGGCCCCAGCCAGGTGGCCCGGCCGCGTTGGATACCGGACGGGCGGATCGCCTTCCTGAGCAACCGCGAGCCGGACTTCGACCGCAGCGAGGTCACGGAGATCTACGCGGTGGCACCGGAGGGTGGCGAGGTCGCCCGCCTGAGCAGTCTCGAGACCTCGATGTCGGGCTTCGGCATCGCGCCCGACGGCGCGCTGGCGACGCTCCGCGCCGACCATGCAGAGCCCTTCGACGCCCTGCACCACCGCGTCTGGATCGGAGACGACTGCCTGACCAGGGAGATGGACCGGACCAGCTCGGCCGTGGTGCTCGGGGACACCATGCCGCCAAGGGAGGCCATCGAGCCGACCTGGGCGGGCGGCCGGCTGTACTTCGAGGTGGCGGACGCGGGCTGCCAGCACGTCTACCGGGCCCGGCCCGGCGACCGACCGGAAGTCGTGGTGGGAGGCCGGCGGGTGCTCGGCGGGTTCTCCACGAACGGCGAGCTGGCCGCCTTCCTGTCCAGCGCCCCTGGCGACGCCCTCTCGCTGCGCGTCTGCGCCGCCGGCGGCGACGAGGAGCGCGTCATCTTCGACCCCAACCCCTGGCTGGCTGAGAAGGCCCTCGGCGAGCTTCGCGAGCTCGGATTCGAACACGACGGCGAGAGGCTGGACGCCTGGGCGATGCTGCCGCCGGGCGGCGGGGGTGAGCCGGGGCCGACCCTCCTGTACATCCACGGCGGTCCCCACGCGGCATACGGATGGAGCTTTCAATTCATCTTCCACGTGCTCGCCGGTGCCGGTTACACGGTCGTCTTCTGCAACCCGCCCGGCAGTCAGAGCTACCGGCAGGAGTTCGCGGAGCGCCTGCGCGGGCACTGGGGAGAGCTCGACTTCCCGTGCTTCATGGCGCTCGTCGACCGCGCCGTCGATGCGGGCCTGGCCGACCCTGACCGCCTCGGTGTGGGTGGCGCGTCGTACGGCGGCTACAGCACGCTGTGGGCGATCGGCCACACCAACCGCTTCAGGGCGGCCGTCGCCGCGCGACCGGTGGCCGCTCTCCGCGGCTTCTACGGGTCCAGCGACGTGGGCTGGAACTTCCTTCCGGCCGAGATGGGCGCCGAGCCGTGGGACGATCCGGAGCTGTACACGCGTCTATCGCCGGTCATATACCTGGACAGCGTCGAGACGCCCCTGCGCCTGATCGCCAGCACCGGCGACCTGCGCACGCCGCTGGAGCAGGCCGAGAACGTCTTCGCCCGACTGCACAAGATGGGCAAGGAGGTTGACCTGCTGATCTTCAGCGGCGAGCCGCACGCCATCGTGCTCGTGGGCAGGCCGTGGAACCGCGTGCGGCATATGAGGGCCGTTGTGGACTGGTTCGACCGGTATCTTCAGCCGGCGCTGGAAGGGGCCCGGG
>JALYYF010000412.1 GCA_030946725.1 Candidatus Dormiibacterota bacterium | reverse complement strand
AAGTAGGAGGCGTAGCCGGTCTGGCGGATCACCTCGAGCTCGGTGTCCATCCGCTCGCGGGCGCCCGGGCCGGGATCCTCGCCGTATCGCCAGACCAGGCCCTCCCCCACCTTCTCGCGCAGGTACTCGTGCGCACTCAGGCCCTCGGGGACCTCGAAGGGCGGCAGCAGCGAGTGGCCGAGGTCCACCCGGAGGTCGACGGCGTCGGCGACCTCGAGCGTGCTCGCAAGCGCCTGGGGCAGGTCTGGGAAGCTCGCCGCCATCTCGCCGGGAGTCTTCAGGTAGAAGTCCTGCGACCCGAATCGCCAGCGCTTGGGATCGTCGAAGTTGGCCCCGGTCTGGAGGCAGAGGAGGACGTCATGGGCGTCGGCGTCGTGCTGGTGGACATAGTGGAGGTCGTTGGTCGCGGTCAACCGCAGGCCGAACTCCTGCCCCAGTCCGACCAGGCCCTGGTTGACCTGGTCCTGCTCGGGGATGCCGTGCCTCTGCATCTCCAGCAGGTAGCGATCGGCTCCGAAGATGTCGCGGTAGGTGGCCGCGGTCTCCCTCGCGCCATCCGGGTCCCCGCCGGTGATCCGGGTCGCCACCTCGCCGGCGAGGCATCCCGAGAGCGCGATCAGGCCGCCGGAGTGACGGGCCAGGACGTCGCGATCGATGCGCGGCTTGTAGTACAGCCCCTGTGTCTGGCCGATGCTGCAGAGCGCCATCAGGTTCATGTAGCCCTCGCCGTTGGCGGCGAGCAGCGTCAGGTGGTAGGGATCGCGGTCGGCCCGAGCCTCGCGGTCGCTGAGCCGGCGGGGCGCCACGTAGGCCTCGAGACCCAGGATGGGCTTCACCCCGGCCAGGCGGCAGGCCTTGTAGAACTGGATCGCCCCGTACATCACCCCGTGATCTGTGAGAGCCAGCGCTGGCATCTCCAGCTCGGCGGCCCGGCGGACCATGGCCGCGATCCGGCTGGCACCGTCGAGCAGCGAGAACTCGGTGTGGTTGTGGAGGTGGACGAAGCTGTCAGGAGCCTTCATTGGGCACGTGGCATCGTTGGCATGGAGTGGCGGGCTCCCCCGAGGGGCAATTCTAACCCGCCGTGCCGCCCGCCCGGCCCCTCACTCAGAGGGCTCGGTCCTGGCCACTCGGGAAGGTTCGGCAGGCGGCTTTCCGATCGTGAAGGGCAGCACCAGGAGGACTCCGAAAAGCCCGAACAGCCCCGCCAGCGCACCGGTGGCGGCCGTCAGGCAGGCCGATTCTCCGGCCGAGCTCCCCAACCGGGAGCACAGTCCGGAGAAGCTGGTGACCAGGCCGGCCTCGAAGGGTGGCCAGCGCCACGACCGCAGAGACGATCTAGGCCGCCGCGGCGGCCCGGCGCCGACCAGCGAGCAGCGTGGGGACCACCAGGGAGGCGAGCAGCAGGCCGACAAGGAGGAGCGACATGCCCGCGAACTCGGAGTGCCACGGAACCGCCGGGCAGGCCGCTGTCGCATTTCTCCGTCCTGCTCGCGCTGTTCGGGGCGACAACTCGCCACCTTCGGTAGAAGTCTCTCCCCCGCGAGTCGGGGGAGTACCCGGCCATGCCGGGGGAGGGGGTCGCCTGCCTCCAGGCGCGACTATTGATCGAGGTTGACACCTCCGGGTCCCTAGACTGGCCTGTGGTGTCGTTGCCCCCGCTGTCGAGCGCCATTATCGAAGCCCACCACTCGGGTATTCGCGAGATCTCCAACCTCGCCATGGGCCGTCCGGGGACGATCAGGCTGGAGGTCGGCCAGCCTGACTTCCCAACCCCTAGCCACGTGGCTGAAGCGGGCCGGAAGGCCATCCAGGAAGGCTGGACGTTCTACACGCAGACCGCCGGGCTGCCAAGCCTCCGCGAGAGGCTGGCCGCGAAGCTCGCGCGCGTCAACGGACTTTCCGCCGACCCGGCCCAGATCGCCTGCGGGTCAGGTGGGGTGGGCGTCATCTCGGCCGCCATGGCGGCGCTGTGCGAGCCGGGCGACGAGGTGCTGCTGCCCGACCCGCACTGGCCCAACTTCACGACGATGGCGGCGACGGCGAACGCCCGCTGCATCTTCTACCCGTGCCCGCCCGAGCTCGGATTCCTTCCCGACCTGGACCGGCTGGAGAGCCTGGTCGGCGAGCGAACTCGGCTGATCGTCGTTAACAGCCCCAACAACCCGACCGGCGCTGTCTACCCGCCGGCCACGCTTCGCGCTCTCGGAGAGCTGGCGGAGCGCCGCAACCTCTGGCTCCTCAGCGACCAGTGCTACGACCAGATCTCCCTCGAGGGGGACACGGCGGCGCCCTCACTGGCGGCCTTCGCAGACCCGGAACGAGTGATTTCGGCCTTCACCTTCAGCAAGACCTACGCGATGACCGGCTGGCGGCTCGGCTATGCGACCGCGCTTCCGCAGGTGGTCGACAGCATGGTCAAGGTCCTGGAGTCGAACACTTCCTGCCCCTCGACCATCGCTCAAAAGGCCGGCGAGGCGGCCCTGGACGGACCCCAGGACTGCATCGGCGAGATGGTCTCCGCCTACCGGAGGCGTCGCGGGCTCGTGGTGGAGCTCCTCAAGGAGGCCGGCCTCCTGCTCAGCGTGCCCCAGGGGGCCTTTTACATCCTGGCCGACGTGTCGCCCTCGGGCCAGGACTCGCGCGCCTTCGCGCTGCGCCTGCTCGACGAGCGCGGAGTCGGCGTGGCACCCGGGACCGCGTTCGGACAGGTCGCTGCCGGCGCCGTCCGGATCAGCCTCGCCTCCTCGGATGAGGATCTGCGCGAGGGCGTCGGTCGCCTCTGCGAGCTGGTCGGCGAGCTCGCAGCGGCCCCCACCGCGCCAGGCCGGCGCGCGTGATCCGCAACATCACCCTGCTCAAGGCGAAGAGCGGGCACGACCGCGCCCGGATGGAAGAGATCCTGGCCGAGCTGCGGGCCATGCGGATCCCGGGCCTCACCCGGATCTGGGTGGGGTCTGACCTCGGTCTCCGCGAGGGCAACTGGGACTACGGGATCGTCTCCGACCTCGAGGACGAGGACGCCTACCGGCGCTACGACACCGACGCCGAGCACAACAGGATCCGGGCCGAGCTGCCCCCACTGGTCGAGCAGGTCGCCCGCTGCCAGATCGAGGTCTGAGCCCTGGCCCCCTCCCCCGGCTGCGCCGGGTACTCGGCCGACTCGCGGGGGAGAGACCTTCTAGCGAGGGCTTCGCTCGAGCAGGGCGACGGTCTCGACGTGGTAGGTCTGCGGAAACATGTCGACGATCGCGACGCGCCGCAGCCGGTAGCCCCCGCGTACCAGCATGGTGACGTCGCGGGCGTGTGTCGACGGCTCGCAGCTGACGTATACGAGACGCTCGGGCGACAGACGAAGCAGCTCGGCGATGGCCGCGGGGTCGCAGCCTGCCCTCGGCGGGTCGAGTATGGCGGCCTGGTGATCGCCCATGCGCACCTTCCGCAGCGCCGTCTCGACCTTGCCGGGGAGGGTCCGGAAGTTCGGAGTGCGGTTGATCCTGCTGTTCAAACGTGAGAGCTGCACCGCGGCCGGGTTCTCCTCGATCGCCGTGACGTAGGCCGCCGAACGCGCCAGCGGGATGCCCAGCGTGCCGATCCCGGCGTAGAGATCCAGGATCGAATCCCCCGGGCCGGCTGCCACCATCTCCAGCGCCAGCCGGTAGAGCACCAGCATCTGGTGGTAGTTGGTCTGGACAAAGGTGTCGCTGCGGACCCGGAACGCGAAGTCCCAGAACTCGAGGCTCATCGACTGTTCCAGGAGCACCAGGTCGGGAAGCAGCTCGGCCACGCGCGCGCCGAGCGCTGCCTCCAGTTCCGCCCCGCCGGGACCCTGGCGCCTCATCCTCCACAGCAGTCCCTTGCCGGTCGGCTCGACCGTCAGCAGGAGGGTCTTGATGCCGAGGACTCCCATCTCCGAGGCGGCCTGGCGGAAGGCCAGCATGGCGCGCTCGATACGCTCGTCGTGGATGGGGCAGGTCTGCACCGGCAGCACGGAATGCGAGCGCTGCCGGTGAAAGCCGAACTGGAGGGGTTGTCCGGGACGGTAGCTGGCCTCGAACTCCCCACGGATCCGGTAGCGCCAGGGGTCCTCCATCCCGAGGACCGGGGTGTCGCCGGGCAGCCGCACGCCCGCACGCCGCCAGACGTCCTCCACCACCTGGCGCTTGAGCGCCAGCTGCCGCTCGTAGCGCGAATGCTGCCAGTGGCAGCCGCCGCACTCCCCGAAGTGCGGACAGCGTGCTTCTATCCTGTCCGGCGACGCCTCCAGGACCCGTTCGGTTCGGACCGCCTGCAGGCCGCCCTGGCGACCGCGAGGGACGCCCTCGACCAGCTCGTCCGGGAGCGCGTAGTAGACGAGCACGGCCTTTCCCTCGTCGTGGGCGATCACGGCGCCGCCGTGGGCGGGCGCCTCGCCGCGAACGATCACCGGAGCCAGAGGGCCGCCGGGTCCGGACTGGGCCGGAAGCCGGAGGCCTCCACCATCTGGGCCGCCCATTCGAAGCCGAGGGCGATCTTCTGCGGATCGTGGGCGTCGCTGCCGAAGGAGACGGCTCGACCTCCAAGCTCCGCCCACCAGCGCAGCACCGTCTCACCGGGGCAGAGCCCGCGGCTCGGAACGGCGCCGCGGGTGGTGTTCACCTCCAGGGCGCAGCCCCTGGCGGCGGCCGCCCGGAGCACCGCTCGAAACTCCTCCTCGTAGTCTTCCTCGCAGTACGGCACCTGGGCGTGCGGCCAGTACCTCTTCGGGTAGTCGAGGTGCGCGAGCACGGCGAACGGCTGCGGGCTCTCCACGAGGGCGAGGGTCTCCTCCAGGTGGGCGCGCATGAAGGCAGGCGCGTCGGCCGGAGCCACGGCCTTCAGCTGGCTGCCGTCGCGGAGCCGGCCATCCCAGACAACGCAGTGGATCGAGCCGAGCACCCTGTCGAACCGGCCGGCCTGGAGGACCGCGGACGCCTCCTGGGCAAAGCGATGCGGCTCGCCCAACTCGACCCCGCTGAGGATGCGGAGGTCGGGGAAGAGCGCCCGGCAGCGCTCGACCTCGGCCAGGTAGGACGCGGGATCGAGCGGGCGCAGCCCCGCGTGCACCTCCGGCACGAAGTCCGCGTGCTCCGTGAAGGCCAGCGCCGCCAGCCCGATCTCCCGCGCCCGCCGGCAGGTGGCCTCCATGTCGCCGGCCGGGGCATCCCAGGAGAACTGCGTGTGAACGTGAAGATCGCCCTGCACCGCCCCCAAGCCTAGAAAGAACCGGGCGGTAGGGTTGGCCTTCGGACGGCTTTGGCCACGGGGGACCCCCTCCCTACCCTCCCCGCAAGGGGGAGGGAGAAACGAGAAGAACGTCGAGGCGTCACTGGGGAGGCCGGATTCACTCCGGGCGTCTGAGTTGTCACTTCCCAACGACTCCCCGCGCCAGCCTGCGGGAGGGGGTACATGGGGGAGGCCTGCCTCCCCCATGCCGTCTTAGCCTACGTTTCCGGCCATCGGTGGGGTCTGGGTGGGCTGCTCCACACCGTTCGGGCCGTTCTCCACGGTGACGGCGACGATCTTCACGCCTTGCAGCGACTTGCCCGACACCAGGCGGTAGGCGC
>JALYYF010000515.1 GCA_030946725.1 Candidatus Dormiibacterota bacterium | reverse complement strand
CTGCTTCTGAAAGTCGGCCGGTGCGACGGAGAGACGGAACCCGAGCCGGTCCAGCGGGTTGCGGTTCACCCGGATGTAGTGGTATTCGAGGATCGGCACGCGAATCCTGACGCGACCGGCCGGGATGAGTCCCGCCTCGGCGGGCGTCTGGCCCGGCGAGATGTCGCGCGAACCCGAGCTCGGGCTGGCATCTCTCGGCTGCCGTGTGACCTGGGCGGGCGCACGATCCCTTCCCGACCAGAGCGAGTCACCGGCAATACCGCCGGCCGCGACCAGCGCGATCACCAGCCCTGCCACCACGAGCCTCCATCTCCCGCTCGCCGGCGTGGATCGCATCCAGGTGTTGCTCCTCTGCTCGTCGTTCGCCGTGCGGACAGAAGGCCTCTGGGGAGGCCGCGGCAGCGAAACGATAGACCCCCGAGCCACCTCGACGCCTCGGCCGAGGGGGCCGCCCTGGGAGCGGCGACCTCCGGTCCTCAGGCCGTCGGACCGGCCCCGACGCGAGAGCACGGATGAGCATCTACTGGAGCACGATCGAGCAAGCCAGCCGGACCCCGCTCTTCTGGATGCTCATCGCAATGCTGGTCACCTTCGTTGCCACCCGCGTGGTCACGCGGCGTATTCGAGCGGGAGCGGCCGGACTCAAGAACTGGACCATCGGAGGGGTCCATGTGCATCACCAGGTCTTCGGAGTGATCGCGATGCTGGTGAGCGGAGTCCTCGAGTTCACCTACCGGCCGCCGGCGGCGGGTAGCTCTGCTCTGGCGGCGATTTTCGGGATTGGAGCCAGCCTGACCCTGGACGAGTTCGCCTTGTGGCTCTACCTGGACGACGTGTACTGGACTGCGCAGGGACGCAGGTCGATCGATGCCGTGTTCGTCGCCATCCTGATCACAGGGCTGCTGCTGGTGGGCTTCACGCCCCTGGACCTTGCCGGCCTGCAGCACGAATTGCTGGCCTACCTCGCCGGCGCCCTGCTCTTCAACCTGATATTGAGTGTCACCTGTCTCCTCAAGGGAAAGCCCATCGTGGGTCTCCTCGGGCTCCTGGTGCCCTCGGTCGCTCTGGTCGGGGCTGTGCGGCTCGCCAAACCGGCTTCGCAGTGGGCGGCATGGCGCTATCCCGCGGCATCCGGCAAGCGGAAAAGGGCGGAACGGCGGTTTGACGCGGCCTACGAGGCTCGCTGGAACCGCATACGCGATCTTGTGGGTGGAACGCCGGACTGAGCCCGGTCGATGTTCGCCGCCCATCGAGGCCGTGCAAAGGACTACATGGCGCACCGCCGGGATTCCAGCAGGCCATGAAGGGAGCGGGGGAGCTGATCAGGGAAGCGGTCACTTCGTGGCCGGGGGTCGGAGCGGCCCCGCACCGGTTCGGCGGCATCGAGTACCGCTTCGGGCGCAAAGAGATGGGTCACGTGCACGGTGATCGTCTCGCGGACCTGCCCTTCCCTCGGCGGCTTCGCGACGCGGTGATAGCCGCCGGTCGCGCGAGCCCTCACCATGTCCTCCCGGACACCGGGTGGGTCAGCTGCTGGATGAGCGGACCGGAAGACGCGGCCGGGGTGATAGAGCTGTTCAGGACGCAGTACCAGCGCTACCTGGCCGCTGCCTCGGATCCGCCTGGATAGGTCGGGGGCACGCCCGCCCGGGTCAGCGTAGGCAGGGCGGACCGCCTACTTCCGGCTTTCGTCCTCCAGGCCGGGCGCTCGAGCCCGCGTTCGCGCCTCGCGCGCCCGCCGCCGCGGTCGAGCCGCCCCCGGCGCCCGTTCGGGAGAGAGAGGAGCACTGGCGGGCTTGCTCTCCAGGTCCAGCCGTGGCAGCAGGCGGTCGAGCCAGCGGGGCATCCACCAGTTCCACTCGCCGAGCAGCTGCATCGCCGCCGGCACCAGCACCAGCCGGATCACTATGGCGTCCACGAAGACCGCGGCGGCAAGCCCGAGCCCGAACTCCTTGATCGGCCGCGAGTTGTTGGCCAGGAAGGCCAGGAAGACCGTTGCCATGATCGCGGCCGCTGCGCCGATGACCCGCATCGTGGCCGCCAGCCCGCCCGACACGGCGGCATGGGTGGGCTGCCCGGCCTGGTGGCGCTCCTGGACCTGACTCAGGAGGAACACCTCGTAGTCCGTGGAGAGCCCGAAGAGGATCGCGAAGAGGATCACCGGCAGGTAGGCCTCGATCGGTCCCGTGGTGTCGAGGCCGATCAGCCGCGTGCCCCAGCCCCACTGGAACACCGCCACCAGCACGCCGTAGGAAGCGCCCACTGAGAGCAGGTTCATCACCGCCGCGGTCACGGGGATGGCGATCGAGCGAAAGACCGTCATCAAGAGCAGCGAGCTGAGCCCGATCACGATCGCGAAGAACAGCGGCATGCGCGTCTGGGTCTGGCTCACGATGTCCACGAGCGAGGCCGTCCCGCCCCCGACGAAGGCCTGCATGCCGGTACCGGCCACGACGGGCGGGATGACGCTGTCGCGGAGGCGCTGGACCAGTGTCGCGGTCCGGGGGTCGGAGGGACCGGTGGTCGGCACCACCCGGAAGACGGCGGCCTTTCCGTCAGGGCTGGCGGTCGGTGGCGCCACCAGGGCCACGCCCGGTGTGCCCGCCATGCCAGTCTGCAACCGCTGCATCGCCGGCTGGTCCAGCGGTCCACCGCGCTCCACGACCACGACCAGCGGGCTGACGAATCCCGGACCGAAGCCGGCCACAGTGAGGTCGTACGCGCGCCGGCTGTGAAAGCTCTCCGGCTTGGTCCCGTCGTCCGAGAAGCCAAGCTGCATGTGCAGCAGCGGTACGGCCAGAAACAGAGGTATGGCGGTTCCCACCAGCGCCCAGATCCAGGCCCGGCGCTGGATCTGCTGGCTCAGCCGGTGGGCCAGGCCACGCTCGGTGTCCCTGGCGCTGCCGTCGTGATACAGGCGCTGGATGCGCCAGCGATCGAGGTTGCGCCCGAGCAGCCCCAGAACCGCAGGCAGGAGCGTGAGGGCGACCAGCAGGTTGGCGGCGACGACGATGGCGGCGGCCGCGCCCAGGTTGCCGATGAATGGAATCCCGATCACATACAGACCCATGAGCGCGATCACGACCAGGCTTCCGGCCGTGAGCACGGCTTTTCCAGAGCTCTCTGCGGCGGCCGCTATGGCGTCTTCCACGCCGGCGCCCGCGGCCAGCGCCTGCCGGTGCCGCGTGATGACGAAGAGGGCGTAGTCGATACCGATGCCCAGGCCGATCATGGCGACGAAGGAGGGGGTGATGGTGCTGAACTGGGCCAGGCGCGCCGCGAGGCCGACCAGCAGCAGCCCCGTGCCCAGGCCGACGAGCGCCGACAGCAGCGGCAGACCCATGGCCAGGAAGGATCCGAAGACGAGCAGCAGAATCAGCACGGCCGCCACCAGTCCGACGGTCTCGTAGGGATCGTGGCCGGAGCCTTCGTGGGCCGACACCACGGTGCCGCCGACCTCGACCTGCAGGCCTTTCCCGCCGGCCCCATCCGCCAAGCGTTCGAGAGCCAGCACGCTGGAATCCGGAACCGAGCTGGCCTGGTGGTCGTACTGGAGGACCACGTAGGCGTACCTGCCGTCCTTGGAGAGCAGAGGTGGCGAGACGGAGGTCACGCCCGGCAGCGTCCGCGCCTGCGTCAGCAGCTGCTGGAAGCGCGGCCCGGTGGCTGGGGACTGAACACCGGCAGCCGCGTAGACGACCAGGTTGGCCGAGTCACCGGCCTGGGCGGGAAAACGCTGCTGGAGCACGTCCTGCGCCTTCTGCGAGGGGGCGCCCGGAAGCGTGAAGTTGTCCACGTAGGCACCGCCGAACCGGCCGACCAGGAGGCCGAGGATCACCACGCCGCAGATCCAGGCTCCCAGGACAAACCAGCGCTGTCGCGCCGAGAAAACTGCCGTGGCCGCAACGAGACCGCGGCGCCGG
>JALYYF010000376.1 GCA_030946725.1 Candidatus Dormiibacterota bacterium | reverse complement strand
TGCGCTGGCCCATCACCGCTTCTGCGAGACCGAACGCCACCAGGGTCGCTGGCGGCCCGCGAGGTGGATGGAGCTCGAGGACAACGGCTCGGATCCGCTTCTCATGTGGGCCACGTGCGAGACCTGCCACCACCAGCGGATGACCCGGTTGAGGTCCGGGCAGGAGGTGGCGATATCAAGACCCTAAGAGCACTCCAAACCTGCGGTCGGGCTCCGCGCCCGACCGCCCCGTCGCGGGGCTCGATCGGCCGGCACGATCGGCCCCGAAACCCCCTGCGCAGCGGGCAGGCACGCCAGCGCGTCCAAAGGAGCTATCAGCAATGAAGTACGCGGACCCGTCTGAGCGAATTGGCGACGCTGGGGTCGACGAGGAGCTGGTTCCGCTCTTCGCGAAGCACCGCAGCAGGAGTGTGCTGGTGTCGATCCGGATGCCCGAGGAACTGCTCGAGCGAGTGAAGCGGCTCGCGCAAACGCGCGAGACCCGCTACCAGACCCTGATGAAGCGGATCCTGGAGGACGCGCTCTCTCAGATCGAGCGGGAGGGATGGGCGATCGTCGATGAACCGGTGAAGGGGCCGCCGCGAGGGGTGGCCTGAGCAAGGCTGTCCATGCCGTAGCCTTCACCGGAGGGCGTGATCGACGACCCAGCCGTCCCGCCTGGCGCGCCGGCCCCTGGCGAGGGGCCATTTGAGGCTGCCCACCGGGCCGTCTTCCAGCTCTGCTGCGACTACTCGGGCAACCCGCCGGCAGCCCTCGTTCCCGGTGCTCAGAGGGTGCAGCGCCGGCTGGAGTCGCTGCTGCGCGGCGGTCTCGAACCGTCGCTCCGTCGCCGCCTGCTCGTCGACGCCGGCTGGCTGCAAATGCTCCTCAGCTGCCTCCAGAACGACCTCGGCAGCCGGGACGCCGCGTGGGCGGCACGCGAGGCGGCGCTGTCGCTGGGTCATGAGACGGGGGACCTCCACCTGGTGGCCTGGGCCTTCGAGACGCCGTCCTGGTTCGCGCTCTTCGACGGCCGGCCGCGCCAGGCGCTGGACTATGCGCTGGCTGGTCTCGAGGTGGCTCCAGAAGGCTCCTCCGGCTGGCTGATGCTGAGGCTCAAGGCCGCCTCCGCCTGGGCCCGGCTCGGCAACGTCGCTGAGACCGAACGCCACCTGGAGGCGGCGTGGCGGGTGCTGGACGGACTGCCGGCGCCGGAGGCGCCGCAGCACCACTTCGTCTTCGACCCGCCGAAGCTCCACTCCGTCGCCGCCACCGCCTACACCTGGCTCGGCCTGCCCGCGCATGCCGAACACCATGCGCGAAGCGTGATCCGCGCCCAGGCGGACCCCGGCAGTCTGAGCCACAACCCGACGCGGGTGGCCATGGGGCGGCTCGACCTCGCGCAGTCCCTGCTCGAGCAGGGCAGGCTGGACGAGGCGCTCGCGGAAGCCGTCCAGGCGTTCGACGCGTTTCCGCGCCGCGACACGGTGGTCCGGGCCGGCGAGCTGATTCGCCGCCTGAGGGAGCGGTACCCGGAGATCCCGGAACTGAGGCACTTCAACGAGCTCCACGTCCACGCCGCTCGATCGCTGGCCGAAGGCGGGACCTGAGCCGGAGCGCAGGCGCCGGCCGCAGGGTTTGGGCGGGGGCAGGCGGTACGCTCGACCACGGTGAGTGAGGGGAGCCCAGTACCACCTCCGGCATCCCAGGCCGCCCCACCGGCGGCGGGCGCCACGGCGTCCGCGGCCACATCCATCCCCTGGACGCCGCAGCTGGTCCGCGTCATGGCCGGACTCATGCTCTGCATCTTCGTGGCGGCCATGGATTCCACCGTGGTGGGGACGGCCCTGCCGACCATCTCCAGAGACCTGAACGGCTTCTCGCTCTACTCCTGGGTCTTCGCCGGCTACCTGCTCACGGGCACGACGAGCGTACCCATCTGGGGGCGCCTCGCCGACCTCTACGGACGCCGGCGGGTGCTGCTGGCCGGCCTGGCGATCTTCGTCATCGCCTCCCTGCTCTGCGGAGCCTCCACCAGCATGGTCGCGCTGATCCTCTTCCGGACGTTGCAGGGCGTGGGCGCGGGCTGCCTCCAACCCGTGACCATCACCGTCATCGGCGACATCTTCCCGCTCGCTCAGCGCGCGCGCCTGCAGGGCCTCTTCAGCGCCATGTGGGCGGTCGCCGCGATCACCGGCCCGCTGCTGGGAGCTCTCTTCGTTTCCACCGTCGGCTGGCGCTGGATCTTCGGCATCAACCTCCCCATCGGCATCGCGGCCGCGCTGCTGCTGCGGGGCTACCACGAGAAGCACGAGCAGCGCGCCCAGGGCGGCCTCGACCTGCCGGGCGCGGCGGCACTCACCGTCGGGGTCGCGCTGCTGCTCTGGGGGCTGGGCGCCGGCAACACGGTCGCGCAGCCGGTGGTCCCGGCGCTGGTCGCCGCCGCCGTCATCCTGGCGGTCTTCTTCCTGATCGAGAGGCGCAGCTCGGGCCCCACGATCCCGCTGGCCCTCCTGCGGCGGAGGTCGATCGGGCCGCCGATGCTGGTGGCGCTGCTGGCGGGGACGGTCATGTTCGGGGCGACGGCCTACGTCCCGCTCTTCGTCCAGGGCGCGCTCGGCGGCAGCACGTACCAGGCGGGGGCCGCGGTGGCGCCCATGTCGCTGGGCTGGCCGGTGGCCTCGGTGATCTCTGGCCGCCTGCTGCTCCGCGTCGGCTTCCGCTGGCTGGCGCTGGCAGGAGCGCTGCTCCTGGTCCTGGGCGCCGTCATGCTGGCGGTCCGGCCTCCGGGCGGCGGAGTCCTCTGGGTGGGACTTGGCTCAGCGGTCATCGGCGCCGGGCTGGGGACCATCAGCACCCCGGTGCTCATCGTCATTCAGAGCTCTGTGCCCTGGGACCAGCGCGGCTCCGCCACGGCGCTCAACCAGTTCTCCCGGACCATCGGCGGAGCCGTCGGGGTGGCGGGCATGGGCATCCTGCTGGTGGCTCGGCTCAAAGACGAGGCGGTCCGGCTCGGTCTGCCTCCGGCGGCCACCGCCAACCCTCTCAACCCCGGCGCCGGTGCCGTTGC
>JALYYF010000357.1 GCA_030946725.1 Candidatus Dormiibacterota bacterium | reverse complement strand
ACCCGGCGCTGTTCGGCCACGACTTCGGCCAGGGGCACGACCGCCACCTCGCCGCAGCGCCGCACCGGGACCAGTCCCGCCTTGCCCTCGTCGAGCAGCTCGGTTGCGGCCACGCCGAGTCGCGTCGCCCAGATGCGGTCCACCGGTGACGGGGAGCCTCCACGCTGCAGGTGGCCGAGCACGGTGACCCGGGTCTCAAAGCCGGTCTCGCCCTCGATGTGCCGGCTGAGGGCGTCCCCCACCCCCCGCTTGGCCAGCTGCACGTGCCCGAATGCGTCGGTCTTCTGCTCGCCGTCAGTCTCCAGGCCAGGCATGTGGACGCCCTCGGCGACCACGATGATGCTGAAGTCCTTGCCCTCGCCGCGGCGCCGGTGCAGGTGCTGCACCACCTCTTCCACGGTCACCTCGAACTCGGGGATGAGGATCAGGTCGCCGCCGCCCGCCATCCCGCCCATCACCGCCACCCAACCCGTGTCGCGGCCCATCACCTCGACGACCATCACGCGGTGGTGAGCCGAAGCGGTCGTGTGCAGGCGGTCGAGGGCTTCCACGACGATGCCCACGGCGGTGTCGAACCCGATGCAAAACTCCGTCGCCTGGAGGTCGTTGTCGATGGTCTTGGGGACGCCTACGACCGGGTAGTCGGCCTCGTGCAGGGCCTTCGCCACCGAGAGGGTGTCGTCGCCGCCGATCGCCACCAGGCTATCCACGCCGCAGCTCTTCAGCATCGATAGCACCCTCTGCACCCCGTTCGGCTCCTTCATGGGATTGGTCCGGGAGGTGCCCAGGATGGTGCCTCCCTGGTGGAGGATGCCCCGCACGTCGGCAGGCGTGAAGTTGGCCATGTCGCCCGCGAGGGCGCCGGCCCACCCGTTCTTGATTCCGCTGACCTGGTGTCCGAGCTGGAAGGCCCGCCGGGACACAGCTCGGATAGCTGCGTTGAGCCCCGGTGCGTCGCCCCCGCCCGTCAGGACGCCGATGCGCACGTGCTTAGCCTAGCTCACCGGCGCAGCGGCCCTGGGCCGAAGATCCAGCCCCCGCGGCGGCTGTCGAGGCAGCCGGTGGCAGCGCTACCATCAGCTCTACCGGAGCAGTCTGATCAGCTCCCCGCCCAGCCCGATCGCCTCCACCGTGGGCAGCGTCGGGTTGTTGAACGTGAAGCCCGTGAAGCCGGCGTCGATGTACGGCCGGATGATCTCCGCAGCCTGGGCGGGAGTGGCCGGCGTGAACATGCCCCTGCGCTCAGGGGGCAGCCGGTCCAGCACGGCGCCGGCCTGGCGTTCGTCCTCGACCAGCAGGACCGGGGCCCCGACCGTACGGACGATGGTCGAAGGGTCGCGACCTTCGGCCTCGCAATGCCGTTCCAGCACCTCGGCCTTGTGCTTCAGCTCCTCCAGCGCGCCGAACCAGTGCGACATGTCGGCGTGGCGCGCCACCAACCTGAGCGTGCGCCGCTCGCCGCCTCCGCCGACCAGAATCCTCGGGCCTCCAGGCTGGACCGGGCGCGGGTTGTTCAGAGCCCGCTCGATCCGGTAGTGGCTGCCCGCGAAGCTCGGCCGGCTCTGCGTGAACATCAGCCGGCAGATGGTGAGCGCCTCGTCCAGGCGGTCCATGCGCTCGCCGATGGGTGGGAAGTCGAAGCCGTAACCGACGTGCTCGGCCTCATTCCACGCCGCCCCGATCCCGAGCAGCGCGCGGCCCCCGGAGATCACGTCCAGAGTGGTAACCATCTTCGCCAGGAGGGCCGGATTGCGATAGGTGACGCCGGTCACCAGCGTGCCCAGGCGTACCCGTGTGGTGCTGGCGGCCAGGGCGGCCAGCGTCGAGTAGGCCTCCAGCATGGGATCTTCTTCGGGCCCGATCGGCCCTATCTGATAGAAGTGGTCCATGACCGTCACGAGGTCGAAGCCCGCCTCCTCCGCGGCTCGAGCCTGCTCGACGACCCGCTGGAAGAGCCTGTTGTCCGGAACCCCCGTGAATGTGAAGTTGGGCATGTGGAACCCGAAGAGGAGAGTCATGCGAACGGGAACCTCCGGAGAGCCCGGGTGTTTCCCTGTTCTTTCGGATCACAGGCTCACCGGGAGCGTCCGGTGGGCCTGAGCCGGCTCGGTGGCACGGCGCCGGGCGGCGTCGGCGTATTCGCCGGATCGCTCGGGCTGCAGCCGGCCGCGGTCCAGCGGGAGGTTGCCGCCGAGATGGAGCGGCTCGGCTACGGCACTCTCTGGTACGGCGAAGCCATGGCTCGCGAGGCCTTCGTCCAGGGCGCGATATTGCTGGCTGCGACCAGCAGGCTGGTGGTCGCCAGCGGCATCGCCAACATCTGGGCCCGTGACCCGACGGCCATGGCGGCCGGAGGGCGCTCGCTGGCGGAGGCCTGGCCGGATCGCTTCATCCTCGGCCTGGGTGTCAGCCACGCACCCATGGTGGCCCGGCGAGGTCACCACTACGACCGGCCGGTGAGCGCCATGCGGGAGTACCTCGAGCACATGCGGGAGGCACCCTGGCGCGGTCCCGATGTGGACCAGCCGCCGATCGTGCTGGCGGCGCTGGGACCGCGCATGGTCGCGCTGGCCCGCGAGCAGGCGGCCGGCGCCTACCCCTACTTCACCACCCTCGACCACGTGGCCAGCATCCGCGAGCAGCTGGGGCCCGAGCCGTTCCTGGCCGCCGACCTGCCGGTCGTACTGGCCCCCGACCGGGCCGCCGCGCGGGCGATCGGCGACCGCCATACCACGGCCTACCTCAGGACGGAGAACTACCGGAACAACCTGGCGCGCCTGGGCTGGAGTGAGACGGACCTGGAGCCTCCCGGCTCGGACGACCTCTTCGACGCGATCATGGCCTGGGGTGGACCCGACCAGGTCGCGGGGCGCATGCGGGCGCTGTACGAGGCGGGCGCCGACCAGGTCGTCCTCAACCTGGTCACGGCCCAGCCGAGCCTCCCCTACCTGGAGGAGCTTCGGGCCCTGGCACCCCTGGTCGCGCAACCGGACGTCTGAGCGCGGGCACGGG
>JALYYF010000348.1 GCA_030946725.1 Candidatus Dormiibacterota bacterium | reverse complement strand
AGGACGATATGGACCCTGACCTGATCCTGCCGGACCACCACCCCGACCGTCTTGCCGCCGGCGAAGTAGGTGGCAGCCTCGACCCCGATACCGGAGGTGAGGCGGGCGACGCCGGCAACGCCGGCGACGCCCAGAGACACCGCCTGGGAGATCACGCCCGGGTCGTGGGATGACTCGATCACTGCACCCGGGGAGGTGCGGCCGGAGCCGGCTGCTGAGCCTCGCCCTCGACGAAAAGATCGTCGACCATGATGTTGACCTCGGTCACCTGGAGGCCGGTCATGCCCTCGATGCGTTCGATCACGTTGCGGCGCACCGCCTCTGTCACCTCGACGATGCTCTGACCGTAGTAGGTCACGATGTCCAGGTCGATCGCCGCCTGCCGCTCACCCACCTCCACGCTGACGCCTTGGGTGCTCTGGTCCTCACTCTGCTGTCCCGGCACCCGAGCCCGCAAACCTCCCATTGCCCGAGCGAAGCCTTTGCCCATCTCATGCACGCCGGGGATCTCACGGGCCGCGAGGGCCGCGATCTTGAGGACTACGCCATCCGCAATCCGGGTGTTCCCACGCTCAGTTTCGAGCGAAGCGTGGCGAGGCGCTCCGGAAGTCACGCCCGGGCTCGGACGGCTGGGGGTAGGGCTGGAGCTGCTCGAGCCGGCATCGGCCGGCGTCCCGCCTGGGGTTACGGCAACTGGGGAAGTTGGCTTCTCTTGGGCCATGATTTCTCTCTCCTTGGAGTTATCGACGGCTGGAAGTAAAGCGGTCGGTCAATTCGGTGAGGTCGAGATCGCCCTCCAGCACCCGGGCCGCGCCGTAGCCGATCAGACCCACCAGGAGCGCGGCCAGGGCGACCCAGAAGGACTGACTTGCCACCAGCCAGATGAACAAGAAACCGACCAGGAAACCGAACTGGCGATTGGACATCCCTCACCTCCAGACGACGAGTTGGACAAACCAGCGCGCCCTCGCCGTCGGCGATTCGGACCAGGCCACGACCGGAGCACTCACATTGGGGTTAGACCCCGAAGAGCCTCTAAGGTTTCGCATCGCTACCGCCGCCTTCAGCCCACGTCCGTAATCAGCAGCTCCACCCCTGCGAGGTCCAGGCCAGCCACCTCCCGAACCTGATCGATCACCGCCCGCCGTACCTCCTCGGCGACGACCAGAGCGTTGAACCCGTAGTGGAGGCTGAGCTCCAGCTCGATGCGCAAGTTGTGCGGCGAGCGCAGGTGCCCCCCCGTCCTCTTGGAAGGGCCGGCCCTCTGGACGTCGGTGCCGGTGGGGCGGGCTCCGAAGACCTCTCGCACTCCTGGGGCCGCGCTGGCTGTCCAGAATGCTAGCGACGTTAGAACTGCCCGGGAGATTCGGGTAACGCCGCGCTCCCCGCCAACTTCGATCTGCCAGTCCTCCAGCCCCGCCCAGGTCCGCTGCATGACCCGAGCCAGTAGCTGCGGCGAAGGCTGCACCGGCTCAGCTCGCAGGCCTTCGACAGCTCGCCAGGAGTCGGCTGCCTGGGTCAAGGTGAGCTTGCAGTAGGGGCACCCGGCTTGATGCGACGTGAGCTCGTCTGCATGCCCCTCGGCGACCTGCTCGAGCAGATCGGCGAGCACCGCCCCACACTCCAGCACCGGCGGCAATGGCGGCGCGCTCATTTCCACTCACCGAGGAGGCCAGCGAGCTCGAGACGAGTCCGATGGAGGCGGCTCTTCACGGCGGCTAGAGAAATGCCGAGTATCAATGCAATCTCTTCATACGCGCACCCCTCCAAATGGCGGAGAACGAAGACTGCCCTCTGTTCGGGTGTTAGCTTCAGGATCGCCTCCCGCAGGACCAGGAGCCGATTCTGAACTTCGGCTGCCGCCTCAGGACCGGGTTCCTCTGACTCCTGATCCCAAAGCAAAGCTTGTTCAGGTCTCCGGGCTCGGCGCAGGTTGAGGCAGCGGTTAGTGACGATTCGATAGAGCCAGGTCGAGAAGGCGCTCTGGGACCGGAATCGCGGCAGGGCCCGCCAGGCCTGCAGGAAAGTCTCCTGGGAGGCATCCTCGGCGTCCCTGCGATCCCCGAGCATCCGGAGCGCGATCCGGAAGATGGTGACTTGATGACGGCTGACGAGCTCTTCGAAGGCGTTAGCGTTGCCGGAGCGCGCCAGCGCCACCAGTGCTGCGTCCGGCACCGCGGTTAGAGGACGCCGTTCTCCCCCACTCAACGAACGGTCACC
>JALYYF010000339.1 GCA_030946725.1 Candidatus Dormiibacterota bacterium | reverse complement strand
AGCTCTTCGGTGGCCAGCAGCGCAGACTCCCGCAGCTCCGGACCGGCCCTCGCGTTGACCGTCCCGAGGTGACTGCGGGCGATGGTGAGCGCGGAGCCGATGTCGTGACCAAGCGTCATCAGGAGCTCGGTACGCTGGCGCTGGAGAAGCCGCAGCTCATCGACCAGCGCACTCTTCTGGATGATCCCCGCCACGTGGCCCCCGATTGCCATCAAGAGCGCCACCTCTTGGGGGCGATGCTTCCGGACTTCGGAGGTCTGCACGTTCAGCACCCCGACCAGGCGCTCGCCGACGAGGACGGGAACCGAGAGCATGGAGAGAAAGCGCTCCTGGTCGAGGCCCTGGACCCACTCGAAGCGCGGCTCCAGGCGCACGTCGGGGACGCTGAGGGGGCGGCCCTGTTCCGCGACCGCCCCCGTGACCCCCTGGCCCAGCCCTAGCCGCACCTTTCCGATGCCGGCCCTAGAGAGTCCGTTGGTCGCTGTGAGCACCAGCTCGGCCGGTTCCGGCTCCCACAGATAGAAGGAGCAGACGTCGGAGCGGGTGGCCTCCCTGGTCTCGTCGATGACGGCGCGCAGCAGTGACTCATGGTCGTCGACGGCCGCCGAGGTGGCGAGCAGCCGGCGGAGGAACGTCAGCTCCGCGGCCGCTCCCCGCTGCCTGTACGACCCCATGGACGGCCCTCGGGGGCGGATGGGACGGCGGACAGTGCTCCTCATCCTTCCGTGCCCGTGCGCTTCGGACCATCGCCGGCTCGGAGCAACGACTGAGGCGAGCCGCTCTTGAGTTCCATGCCCCATCGTAGGCAGGGGACTGGGGGCAGGTTGAGGTGTGCAGGAGCCCAAAGACCGTGCCGCTTACCCGTTGCAAGCACACCAAACGGCCTGACTCGGAGCTCAGTCCTCCTGGAGAAGTCCTGGCGACTATTGACTAGAGCTTGCGACTCCGCAGGGCCCCCTCCCCAGGCTCCGCCGGGTACTCCCACGACTTCCGGGGGAGAGACGACCTCATCAAAACGCGGCCAGAACCGGCCTTATTGACTTGTGACGCAGCTCTTGTAGCGGTCGACCAGGGAGCCGAAGTCGCCGTGATCGTCGCAAAAGAAGAGGAAGAGGGGCCGGTCAACCACCGGTCCCACTACCGCCCGCGCGACCAGGCAATTCTCTGCAGAGCTCTCCTTGGCGCAGTGAGGCGCATCGCATCGGCGACCGCTGATCCACCGCTCGGGTGCCCACGACAACATGCGGCGTGTATTTTCGGCACTTGCCCGAAACCCGTCTTCGTGTCGTTCGACTGAAATCTCAGGCAGGGATTCATCCGGACATCCGAAAGGTGTTTTTGCCTCGGGCGCCAATCTCCCGGCAGGACACGAGACCCCTAAGATCGAGCACGTGAGCGCGCCCCGGCCGACGTCGCTGCGCGAGAGCGCCCGCCAGGAGATGCCGCCCGCGCTGCGCCGGGAGGTGCGGCTTCTGGGCGACCTGCTGGGCCAGGTCCTGACCGAATTCGGCGGGGCGGAGCTGCTGGACTCGGTCGAGCAGCTGCGGCGCACGGTCATCGCCTCCCGCGAGGACGCCCGGAGGTACGAGGACGCCGAACGGCTGGCGGCCTCCTGGTCTCTGGACCGCGCGGAGCAGGTGGCTCGCGCCTTCGCCTGCTACTTCCACCTCGCCAACCTCGCCGAGGAGCGCCACCGGGCGCGCATCCTGCGCGACCGCGCCCGGGCACAGGAGGCGGTGCCCGAGTCGCTTGCGGCCAGCGTGGCCGAGGTTCGCGCCGACCGCGGCGAGGCGCGCCTTCGCGAGCTCGTGGCGGAGCTGGAGCTGCACCCGGTGTTCACCGCCCATCCCACCGAGGCGCGCAGGCGAGCGGTGGTGACGGCGGTCCGGCGGATCGACAACCAGCTCGAGGTGCTCGAGGATCCCCGCTGCTCGGCAGACGAGCAGCGCGAGGCCAGGCGCCGGCTGCTGGAGGAGATCGATCTGCTCTGGCGCACCTCGCAGCTGCGAACCACCGCCGTACAGCCACAGGACGAGGTCCGGACGGTGATGTCCGTGTTCGACGACACGCTGTTCCGGATCATCCCGGCGGTCTACCGCCGGCTGGACGCCGCGCTCGGCGGGTCGGACGGTGGACGCCTACCACCCCAGGCGCCGGCCTTCGTGCGGTTCGGAAGCTGGGTCGGCGGGGACCGGGACGGCAATCCCCTGGTGACGGCAGAGGTGACCGCCGAAGCGGCCCGCATCCAGACCGACCACGTGCTGAGGGGCCTGGAGGCGGCGACCACCCGGATCGGCCGCGCCCTCACCGTGGACACGGCGACCACGGCGCCGAGCTCCGAGCTGACGGCGTGGCTGTCCACGGCCCGGACCGTCGACCCGGAGGGCCTGGCCGAGATCGAAGCCCGCTCGCCTGGCGAACCCCACCGGCAGTTCCTGCTGCGCGCGGCCGACCGCGTCCGCGCTACCCGCCTGGAACATGCCAAGCTCGGCTACGGCTCACCGGCGGAGCTGCTCGAGGACCTGCGCATCCTGCAGCGCTCGCTGGCGGCGGCTGGAGCGGCGCGGCTGGCCTACGGCGAGGTGCAGCACCTGGTCTGGCAGGTGGAGACCTTCGGATTCCACCTCGCCGAGCTGGAAGTGCGCCAGCACAGCAAGGTGCACGAGAAGGCCCTGGCCGAGCTGCGCGGCGGACAGCCGCGGTCGCCGGAGACGGAGGAGGTGCTGGCGACGCTCAGGGTCGTGGCCGACCTGCAGGCGCGGCTGGGGCCCGATGCCTGCCGTCGCTACGTCGTCAGCTTCACCCGAGACCTGGCGGACGTCGCAGCCGTCTACGAGCTCGCCGAGCTCGCGGTCCGGGATTCGGGCGGCACGCCGCCGATGCTCGACGTGGTGCCGCTGTTCGAGACTTCCGAGGACCTGCAGCGGGCGCCCTCGATCCTCGAATCGATGCTGGAGCTCGAGCCGGTCCGGCGCCGCCTCGCCGATGGCGCCGGTCTGGAGGTGATGCTCGGCTACTCCGACTCGACCAAGGAGATCGGGCCCGTCTCCGCCACACTGGCGCTGCACGAGGTGCAGGCCAGGCTGGTCGAGTGGGCGGCGGAGCGCGGCATCCGCATCACCATCTTTCACGGACGGGGAGGCGCTCTGGGCCGTGGCGGCGGTCCGGCCAACCGCGCCGTCCTCGCGCAGCCTCCCGGCTCCCTGCAGGGCCATTTCAAGGTGACGGAGCAGGGCGAGGTGATCTTCGCGCGCTACGGCAATCCGGCCATCGCACTCCGCCACCTTGAGCAGATCGCGTCCGCGGTGTTGCTGGCCTCCTCGCCGGCCGTGGAGGCGAAGGCGACGCGCGCGGCGGAGCGTTTTGGGGACCTCACCGGCCGGATGGACGAGGCGGCCCGAACCACCTACCGCGAGCTGGTGGAGACCGAGGGCTTCGAGGACTGGTTCGCCAGGGTCAGTCCAATAGAGGAGCTGAGCAGCATGCGGATCGGGTCACGGCCGGCCCGCCGCCAGTCCAGCCGCCGGCTGGAGGACCTGAGGGCGATCCCCTGGGTGTTTGCGTGGTCGCAGATGCGCCTCAACCTTCCGGGCTGGTACGGCCTCGGCAGCGCGCTCGCCGAGGCGGACCTCGATGAGCTGCGGCAGGCCTATGCCGAGTGGCCGCTCTTCAACGTGCTGCTCGACAACGCCGAGATGAGCCTGGCCAAGACCGACCGCCGCATCGCCGCGCGCTACCTCGAGCTTGGCGGCCGGCCCGAGCTGACCTCGCGCGTCCTCGGGGAGTACGACCTCACGACGGCGCGGGTGCTGGCGGTCACCGGGCACAGCCGCCTGCTGGCGAACCGGCGGGTGCTCTCCTGGGCGGTGGAGCTGCGCAACCCGTATGTCGACGCGCTCTCGCATCTCCAGCTCCGAGCGCTGCGCGCGCTGCGGGCGGGTGTCGAGGACGACGGCGAGCGCGAGCGGGTGCAGAGGCTGCTGCTGCTGACGGTCAATGGAGTGGCCGCGGGGCTGCAGAACACCGGCTGAAAGGGACCCCCTCCCTACCCTCCCCGCAAGGGGGAGGGACAAATTCACAGGGGAGGCCTGCCTCCCCCGTGACGTATCTAGCGGTTGGTCTCCTGGCGGACGAAGAGGGCGGTTCCGAGCACCAGGAAGGCGGTGAACATTGCGGCCATCACGGCGAGGTTGGTCACAGGGCTGAAGAGGACGATCCTGTCGTATTCGGGGCGGCCTGTGTAGACGACGCCGCGGAGGAGGTCGACGGCGTAGCGCATGGGTGGCATTAGCGAGAGGGGAGTCAGATACCAGGGGAGCACCTTGATGGGGTTGAAGATGCCGGCGAGGAAGAACTGCGGGAAGAGGAGAAAGGGGAAGATCTGCTGGGCGGCTCGCTGGTTGTGGAGCATGGACATCGCCGCGACTCCGAAGGCGCCGCCCAGCAGGCAGGCGATCAGGGCCGCCGGGACCAGGAGCAGGACCTGCAGCGGAGAGAGCGGGACGCCCAGCGCCAGCCCGAGTCCGATGGTCGGGATCGCCTGGACGAAGGACACCGACGTCTCGCCCAGAATCTTTCCGAAAACGATCGAGTAGCGCGAGACCGGCGAGACGAACATCTCCTGGCTGAAGTCGTTCTCGCGGTCCTCGATCAGGGAGA
>JALYYF010000331.1 GCA_030946725.1 Candidatus Dormiibacterota bacterium | reverse complement strand
GGGTTGGCGCGCCTGTGAGAACGCCGCCAGGCAGCCGTGCGCAGAGGCGGCCAGCTGCCGCCCAGGTATCGCCAGGCCGTCCAGAGCAGCAGGCCCATTACCGCCACCGACCAGGGAACCGCCGGCGTCGCCGCCAGGTTGGCGAGCAGCAGGCCGGTCCAGATTCCTCCCCCGGTCACTGTGAGCAGGAACGCCAGGACGCCGCTGCCATGACGCCGTCGGAACCGGGCAGGTGACCTCCGGCCTCACTGGAGCGCACTGTCGCCAACAGCTACGACCCTGGGTTACTCCATGGCTGACCGGGCGGAGATGCGTCCAGGGACCTGCGGCATCGGCTCTTTCGATGACGCGCCACGCGTTGCCGAGCGTTCACCGGCCCCCACCGGCCTTCCTCGGTGTCGAGACCTATTCCCCGCGCGGCGCGGCGGTCGAATCCCGGGCGACGAGCTGGGGAGGGACCGAGACCGACGCCGGAGGAAGCTCTGCGCGCTCCAGCAGCCCGATCACCGATTCTCCCGCGAGCATCCCCACCTCGGTGCCCGGCAGCCTGATGGTGGAAAGCGGCGGGCACATGTGGTCGACCAGCGGCGAGTCGTTGTAGCCGATGATTGAGAGGTCCTCGGGGCAGCGCAACCCATGCTCGGCCAGGACGTCCATGGCCGCGACGGCCATCTGGTCGTTGTGTGCGAAGACGGCCGTGAACTCCCCGCCGGCGTGGTCGAGGAGCAGGTTCATCAGGCGCCGGCCCTCCTCGTGAGTGGGGGCCTCCGCGGTGTGCGGGAAATCGATGACCGCCATGCCGTGCCGCCCCGCCTCGTCGGTGAACCCGCGGCTGCGCTCCCTGAAGAGCTGGACGTCGAGGTTGCCCTGAAGCTGGGCGACGACCCGGTGTCCCAGCTGCACCAGGTGTTCGGCAGCCAGGGCTCCGCCCTGCATGCTGTCCTCTCCGATGTTGATGAACTCGTGAGTGGGCAGCGTCCTGACGGCGAGCAGCAGGGGGACTCCGCTGCGCGCGAAATCGCGAAGGTAGGCGGCGTCGCTCAGCCTGGTGGCCGCGGATATGATGGCGTCCACCCGCCAGGCCGCCAGCTTCTCCAGAAGCCTCCGGTAGCGCCGGTGGTCCTCCAGCGTCTCGCTGACGAGGATCAGGTAGCCGCTCTCATCCAGCACGCTCGTGAGGCCGTGCAGCACCGGGGCCCAGGAAGGGTTGTCGAGGTCTGGGACCACTATCCCGATGGTGTTTGTGCGGCCCTGTCTGAGGCTTCTGGCGACAAGGTGCTGGCGGTATCCAAGCTGCTCCGCCACCTCCTGGACGTGTGCGGCGGTCGCAGCATTGACCAGGCTTCTCTTCGCGGGGTCGAGGGCACGGGACGCGGTTGAATAATGGACCCCGGCAACACGCGCCACGTCCTTCAGAGTGACAGTGGCCATTCGGTTCGCTGTATAGGGTATGGCTTTTGCGCTGGAGTCACGTACTGATAGGTTGTTGCGATGCTGTTGCGGGTTCGCGCAAGCTCATTCGTGACCGGGTTGCGAGGTCTCGCCTTACTGCGCCGGTGGCCCTACGGAGACGCGTCAGGTCGCCTTGAGGAAGACGCGCCGGCCGCTCCCGGAAGCCGATCTGACACGGGGGACTTCCTCGACATCCAGCAGATGGACGTCGGCGCCGGATACGAGCAGTGGGCAGTCACCTACGACACTTTGCCCAATCCGTTGCTGGCGGCAGAACAGCCCGCGATGACTCGGCTACTGCAACGGTTTGCAGTAGGAAGAGCTCTGGACGCCGCGTCGGGAACCGGTCGATACGCCACCTTGCTGGACGCTCTGGGCCATGAGGTCGTGGCGGTGGACACCTCACGGGCGATGGTCGAGCAAGCGAGGTCCCCGGACATCCCCGTACTGATCGGCGACCTCTATGCGCTCCCAATACGGGACGAGAGCATCGACCTCACAGTGTGTGCGCTCGCACTCACACACCTGGTTGACCTGCGGGCGCCGATCGCGGAGCTGGCGCGAGTCACCAGAGCAGGTGGGCACGTCGTCGTATCTGACATCCATCCCGTCAGCGTGGCGCTCGGCGGCCAGGCGCTGTTCAGGGACGCGGAGAACCGTCTGCGGGTGGTACGCAACCACGAGCACTGGCACTCCGACTATGTCCGCGCGTTTGGAGAGGCCGGGCTGCACATTCGCGACTGCCTGGAGCCGCGAGTCTCCGAGGAGGTGATCGCCATGCTCGGCGAGCCGATGCGCGACGCGTTCCGCGACGCCTGCCTGGGTCTTCCCTACGCCCTCATCTGGGACACGGTCAAAGCACCCTGACCGCCAGCCGCCTGGGCGCCACCAGGCGGTAGCTGACCGCTACGAAGCGGGCGACCTCATCCCAGTCGACGTCTTCCTGGTCGAGGCGAACTCCGATCCAGCCCTTCGCACCGAGATAGGCCGGCACGAAGAACCGGCTCGGGTCGAGAGCCACCAGGGCCTCCATGTCGCCGTGCGGCACCTTGCAGTTGAGCGCGAGGCGACCATCGCCGTGATGGTCGTCAAGGTAGTACGCGAACCGCCTCTTCCCGACCTGGAAGGCGACGTGCCTGTCACCGCTCACCGTCACCTCGGGAAGACCGAGGCAGATCTCCAGCAGCCGTGCGCGGGGATCCCGGAGACCGCGGTGGTCATCCACCATCTGCAGCGATCCTACGGCCCGTCAGCGGTGGACGGCCCTGCGAGGCGGCGATGTACCTTGGGTGACATGACCTCGGAGGACCGGGGCGGCGCCGCCACGGCCGGTGGCCACGGCCACGTGCGAGCCCGCAGCGAGGTGGTCGGCAGCCTGCTACGTCCCGCCTTCCTGGCCGACGCCCGCCGCCGGCTGGAGCAGGGGTCGCTGCCGGCCAGGGAGTTCAAACAACTCGAGGATCGGGCCGTCGACGAGGCGATAAGCCTCCAGACCGAGGCCGGCGTCGACGTCGTCACCGACGGCGAGGCGCGCCGATACGCCTTCTACGGCCATCTGATCGACGCGGTCGAGGGGTTCGATCGTCTCGGCGGCTGGGCGATCCCCTTCCGCGACGAAGCCGGAGAGGAGCTGGTCCTCCGCCGCCCGGTGGTGGTGGAGCGCCTGCGCTGGCGCCGGAGCATGTGCTCGGAAGAATGGACCTACCTGCGGGCGCGATCCCAGCGTCCCGGCAAGGTGACCCTGCTCTCCGCCCAGCAGGCCGCCGCCTACTACGACCCCGAGAAGTCGGGGTCCGCTTACCGGACGCGAGACGCTTACCTGGCCGACATCGTGGACCTCTCGCGGCGCGAGGTCGACGAGCTCGTCAGGCTCGGCTGCACCTACATCCAGATCGATGCGCCTCAGTACGCGGCCCTCCTCGACGCCGAGATGCGCGAGGGCTACCGGAAGCGAGGCAGCGACCCCGAGAAGCTTCTCGACAGCTGCATCGAGATGGACAACGCCATCGTGGGCGGCCACCCTGGCGTGACCTTCGGCATCCACATCTGCCGCGGCAACAACCAGAGCAAGTTCTACGCCCAGGGCGACTACGGCCCCATCGCCCGCATCTTCCAGCGGACACTCTTCGACCGCTTCCTGCTGGAGTACGACGACCAGCGCTCCGGCGGCTTCGAGCCCCTACGCCACGTGCCGGAGGACCGCACTGTCGTGCTCGGTCTCGTGACCACCAAGAAACCCCGCCTCGAGAGCCCCGACGAGCTCCGGGCACGCATCGAGGAAGCGGCCCGCGTCATCCCGCTCGAGCGGCTGGCTCTGAGTCCCCAGTGCGGCTTCGCCTCCACCATGGAGGGGAACCGCCTGACCGCGGATGACCAGCGGCGAAAGCTGGAGCTGGTCTCGGCGGTGGCCAGATCAGTGTGGGGCGAGCGGAGTTGAGAGAGGCGGACGGCGCCGCCGAACCGCCCTACTTCCACCCCGACTACCGCTCCACGGTCCTGCGAGCTCCGCGGAAGCCGCTGGTGCAGCTTCCGCGCGACTTCCACGAGGTGCCAGGGGCCGTCTTCCCGGACTCGCCCGGGCCGCTCGACTACGACCTGACGCGCCAGCATGCCGGGGAGCCGCTGGGTGAACGGATCATCCTCGGCGGCCGGGTTCTGGATGGCGAGGGCCGGCCCGTGCCGGGCACCCTGGTCGAGATCTGGCAGGCCAACGCCGCCGGCCGCTACGCCGATCCGGGCGATCAGCACCCGGCCCCACTGGACCCCAACTTCACCGGCGCGGGACGCTGCCTCACCGACGGCGAGGGCCGCTACCGCTTCGTCACCGTCAAGCCAGGCGCCTACCCCTGGAAGAACCACCACAACGCCTGGCGGCCGGCGCACGTCCATTTCTCGGTCTTCGGTCCCCAGCCGGGTGGCCGGCTCGTGACGCAGATGTATTTCCCGGGCGACCCGCTGCTCGCCCACGACCCCATCTTCCAGTCCGTGGCCGACCAGCGCGCACGTCGTCGGCTGGTGGCGGAGCTCGATCTCGACAGCACCATGCCCGAGTGGGCCCTCGGCTATCGCTGGGACATCGTGCTGCGCGGTGCCGCGGCCACGCCGCCGGAGACGTGAGGGAACCCACCCCGTCGCAGACCATCGGGCCCTTCTTCGGCTTCGCGCTGCCATACGCGGGTGGTCCCAGCCTGGTTCCGCTGGACGCGCCCGGTGCCCTGCGCATCGAGGGCCAGGTGCTCGACGGCGAGGACCGGCCGGTCACCGACGCGCTGCTCGAGGCCCGGCAGGCGACGGAGTCGTCCGGCAGCTTCGGCCGCTGTGGCACAGACGCGGAAGGCTCGTTCTGGTTCTGCACGGTGAAGCCGGGGCGGATGGCCGCGGCTGGGGGACTTCTCCAGGCGCCCCACTTGACCATCACCGTCTTCGCCCGAGGGCTCCTGCGCCACCTGGTGACCCGGATGTACTTCCCGGATGAGGACGCGGCGAACGCCGAGGACCCGGTCCTGCAGCTGGTCGACGCCCCACGACGAGCGCTGCTGGTGGCCGAGCGCGAACCTGGCGGCGTCCTGCGCTTCGACGTCCGGTTGCAGGGAGAACGCGAGACGCCTTTCTTCGCACTCTGAGATTCCCTCCCCCGACTGGGGGAGGGCTGGAAGGGGGTCCAATTAAAGTAAGCCCCTTCCCTTATCCTCCCCCGGTCGGGGGAGGGACTTGTGTCCCCCGGCGGTGGATGGCGCGCGCGCCGGCGGCCCGGTCGAGGATCAGGATCCCGTCCAGGTGATCGATCTCGTGCTGTATCGCACGGGCTTCGAAACCGGAGGCCCAGACCAGCCGTCCGGCCTCGGCCTCCACGACGATCCGCCGGTGGCGGGCCACGTCCACCGTGTACCAGGGCAGGCTCTGACAGCCCTCCCGCCCCACCTCGCGGCCTGCGGCCTCCAGGATCCGGGGATCGACCAGTACCAGCAGTTGGTTGTGCGCGGCGGTAGCTGGATGTCCGCTGCAGTCCACCACCGCCACCCTCACCGGCTCGCCTATCTGGGGCGCGGCCAGACCCACACAGCGCGGCAGGGAACGCATGGTGTCGACCAGGTCGACGGCGACCCGTTCCGCCTCCGACGCGTTCGCCGCCTCACAGCGCGCGAGGAGCACTGGATCCGGATACGTCCGGACCGGCCTGATCACGTCGGACTACAGAACGTCGTCGGAGACCGGCTCGAATGTAAGCCGCAGCCCCAGCCTGCTTGCGGTCTGGTCGAGGGCCGCCTGCAGGTCGCCGGTGGAGGAGCCCGAGGGCACCTCCAGCTCGAGCACGACGACGTAGGTCGGGCTCGCGCCCTCCTCGCGGGAGCAGGACATCTCGCGGATGCTGCCACCGTGGGCCGCGATCACCTCGGCGATCGCGGCCACGATCCCGATCTGGTCCGGCCCGTGGATCCGGAGCACATGGCTCGTCCGCCCTTCCGGAACCACCTCGGTGATCGGCCAGATGTCGAGATGCAGCTCGAACCCGGGTGAGCGCGCCAGCAGGTGCCGGCGGATCTCGTCGGCGCCGGCCGCGGCGGCGCCGGAGAAGACCAGCACCATCGCGAAGTGGCCCCGGAGCAGGCTGGTCGACACATCCTCGAGGTTGCACCCGAGCTCGGC
>JALYYF010000311.1 GCA_030946725.1 Candidatus Dormiibacterota bacterium | reverse complement strand
GTCTACCTTCGCTCGCTCGACGCCGCGGCCAAGCTCGTAGACGCCCTGAGGTGAAAAGGTGAACGCTCGCATCCTGGAGACCCCCGAAGACGTCGCCGCCGCGGCCGCGGAGCTGGTGAAGGAGGCGATCGAGCGAGGCGCGCGCACGCTGACGCTTGCCGGCGGCAGCACGCCGCGCCGGGCCTACCAGCTCCTGGCCGGGGTGCCGCTGGAGTGGGGGAGGGTGACCGTCCTCTTCGGCGACGAGCGCTGCCTTCCCCCTGACGACGCCGAGAGCAACTACTGGATGGCGAAGCAGGAGCTGCTGGACCGGGTGCATCCCGCGACCGTCCACCGGATACCCGCCGAGCTCGGCCCTGAGCTTGCGGGCCAGCTCTACGACCCCGTCGTCCGTTCGCTCACGCCGATCGACCTGGTGCTTCTCGGCATGGGTCCCGACGGTCACACGGCCTCGTTGTTCCCCGGTGCGGGAGAACTGAGGGCGGAGGGCTACGCGGTCGGCGTGCGCGGTGCCCCCAAGCCACCGCCGGAGCGGGTGAGCCTCACACTGACTGCGCTCCGGGAGGCGCGGCGGGTGGTCTTCCTGGTCACCGGCGCCGACAAGGCGGAGGCGGTGGTGAAGGCGAGTCAGGGCGAGGTGCCGTCCGGCATGGTTCCCGACGCCGAGTACCTGCTGGACCGCGCGGCGGCCTCCAGGCTGTGATCGAGGTCGTCCCTTCGATCCTGTCAGCCGACCTCACCCGGCTTGGTGAGCAGGTGCGGGAGGCAGAGGCGGCCGGCGCCGACCGTGTCCAGGTCGACGTGATGGACGGGCATTTCGTGCCCAACCTGACCTTCGGGCCGGACATGGTCGCGGCGGTCAAGCGCGCGGCACCCAATCTGCCGGTGGAGGCCCATCTGATGGTCGAGCGGCCGGAGCAATTCGTGGCCGCGTTCGCTGCAGCCGGCGCCGACTACATCCTGGTCCAGGTGGAGTCGACGTACTCCCTCTATCGAACCGTCCAGTCGATCTCCGAGGCGGGCTGCAAGGCCGGCCTGGTGCTCAACCCGGCCACTCCAGTGGAAGCGCTCAGCGAGATCTGGCGGTACGTCTCGATGATCAACGTGATGACCGTCGAGCCCGGCTTCGGCGGCCAGCGCTTCATCGCCTCGAGCCCCGAGAAGATCCGGCGCGTCTGCGCGCTCGCCCCCGGCCTCGACGTCGAGGTGGACGGAGGCATCGACCGCGAGAGCGCTCCCAGAGTCGTGGCGGCCGGGGCGCGGCTCCTGGTGGCGGGCAGTTCGGTGTTCAGCTACCCCGAGGGCGTGGCGGCGGGCATCGAGGCCCTGCGAGAGTCGGTTGTCTGAGCAGGACGTCCAGAAGCGGGCGGCCGCCGAGCGGGCGCTGGAGCAGGTCGAGAACGGGATGCTGCTGGGCGTGGGGACCGGCACCACCGCGCGGTTCTTCATAGAGGGGTTGGCGGCGCGCGCCGCGGACGGTCTTCGAGTGACGGCCGTCCCCACCTCCGAGGCCAGCTCCGAGATGCTGGTCGCGGCCGGGATCCCGGTGGTCGAGGACGTCGATCGCCAGCTCGACCTGGCCGTCGACGGGGCGGACGAGGTCGACCCGGGGCTCAATCTCCTCAAGGGGCACGGGGGCGCCCTGTTCAGGGAGAAGCTGGTGGCCGTCTCGGCGGATCGCTTCATCGTCATGGTGGACGAGTCCAAGCTGGTGGAGCGCCTGGGCCAGACCTTCGTCCCGGTCGAGGTCCTGCCCTTCATGTGGCGGCGGACGGCCAGCCGGGTCGCTTCCCTCTGCACGTCGTGGGTGGTCCGTGGCGGAGCCGAGCAGCCGTACCGGACCGACAGCGGCAACCTGATCCTGGACCTAACCTTCGAGGGCGGGATCCCGGACCTGGCCGCCACGGCCTCGGCGCTGAAGGAGCTGACCGGGGTCCTGGAGCACGGACTCTTCCTGGACGTGGCCACCGCCTGCCTGGTGGCCGGCCCCGGTGGCGTTCGCGAGCTGCGCAGAACGAACTGAGCCTCCCCAAGTAGACTCGACGGGTGACCGCGCGCTTCGGTGTTTACGGCCTGGCGGTGATGGGCCAGAACCTGGCCCGGAACGTCGCGTCCCACGGCATCCCGGTCGCCGTATACAACCGCACCGCCTCCCGTACCGAGAGGTTCATGGCCGAGCATGGGGAGAAGGGGCAGTTCGTCCCGACCTTCGACGTCAAGGAGCTGGTGGTGGCGCTGGAACGCCCGCGATCGATCCTGCTGATGGTCAAGGCCGGCGAGGCGGTGGACCACGCCATCGGTGAGCTCCGCCCGCACCTGGAGGGCGGCGACATCCTGATCGACGGCGGCAACTCCTTCTTCATGGACACGCGCCGCCGCGCCCGGGAGCTGGAAGCGGCCGGGTTGAGATACCTGGGCACCGGCATCTCCGGCGGCGAGGAGGGAGCGTTGAACGGCCCGAGCATGATGCCCGGCGGTACGCCTGAGGCATACGAGCAGGTCGAACCGGTCTTCACGCGGATCGCGGCCCAGGTCGACGGCCAGCCCTGCTGTACGTACATCGGCACCGACGGCGCGGGTCACTACGTGAAGATGGTCCACAACGGGATCGAGTACGCGGACATCCAGCTGATCGCCGAGGCCTACGACTTCCTGAGGCAGGCGCTGGGTCTGGAGCCCGCGGAGCAGGCGGAGGTGTTCCGGGACTGGAACCAGGGCGACCTCGACTCCTACCTGATCCAGATCACGGCCGAGGTGCTCTCGAAGCAGGACCCGGCCACCGGCCGTCCTCTGGTCGACGTGATCCTGGACGAAGCGCAGCAGAAGGGCACCGGCAAGTGGACTTCGCAGAACGCCCTGGACCTGGGGATCCCGGTGACGGCCATCACGGAGGCGGTATTCGCGCGCTTCCTCTCCGCGCAGAAATCCCACCGAACGCGGGCGGCCGGAGTGCTCCCAGGGCCCCGCCTCTCCGTCAGCGACGGCGACAGGCTCGTGGACGCGGTTCGCGATG
Source organism: Candidatus Dormiibacterota bacterium (assembly GCA_030946725.1). Taxonomy (GTDB): domain Bacteria; phylum Chloroflexota; class Dormibacteria; order Dormibacterales; family Dormibacteraceae; genus Nephthysia. The sequence continues at coordinate 1,596 of JALYYF010000311.1, read as the reverse complement.
CGCTCTACGCCTCCAAGGTCGTCGCCTACGCCCAGGGATTCGAGCAGATGGCGGCCGCCGCCGCGGAGTACGGCTGGAGTCTCAACCTGGGCGCCATCGCCAGCATCTGGCGAGGTGGGTGCATCATCCGCGCCCGCTTCCTGAACCGGATCAAGGAGGCGTTCGACGAGCAGCCGGACCTCCCCAACCTGCTGATGGCACCCTACTTCGTCGAGGCGGTGAATAACGCCCAGGATTCCTGGCGGCGCGTCATCAGGACGGCCGTCGAGATCGGCGTGCCCACACCGGCCTTCTCCTCGTCGCTGGCCTACTACGACGGCTATCGGCGCGAGCGCAGTCCCGCCAACCTGATCCAGGGCCTGCGCGACTATTTCGGCGCCCACGGCTATCGCCGCGTCGACCGCGAGGGCAGCTTCCACGTCCGCTGGCCACAGGACGGTGCGGAGGTTCCCGCCGATTAGACTTGGTCGGCGCGCGGAGAGGTCGCCTAGTCCGGCCTAGGGCGCGGCACTGGAAATGCCGTAAGCGGGTAACCGCTTCGTGGGTTCAAATCCCACCCTCTCCGCCAAACGATGCGGGGGAAACAGGTTTCCCCCCCGGCCCCCTTCCGCAGAGTGGCGTTTGGAGTCGTTGGGAAATGACAACCCATACGGCCGGAGTGAATCCGGCCTTTCCAGTGACGCCTGCCTCGCCTAAACCTAAATGTCCCTCCTTCTTGCGGGGAGGGTAGGGAGGGGGTCTCCGTCAGTGGTTCGCTGATGAGTTCGAAGGCGACGAGCACGACCGCAGTCGTGCCTGTTCTGCCAGCGCTGTACCCGCCGGCCCACCCAGCCGTCCAGCCTGTCGAGGTCCTTCCTGCCCCAGATCAGCATGTAGGTCAGGACGCCGGCGAGGACCGTCTCGTACAGAGACCACGTCCCCGTTCGAACGAAGTCGACCACCCCGAAGGCGAGCAGCGCGATGTGTTCGGCGACGACGAACACCAGTACGAGGCGGCTCAGATCCGGTCGCTTCAACCCGTAGCGGAGGGCGAAGAAGCCTATCAAGCCCGACCAAAAGATCACCTCGGTTCCCGCGAGGAGTACCCAGCGCAGCGTGTTCATCGCGATTCAAAGTGTCGGTTTCGCGTAGATCAAAGTCGATGGCAGGAGCGATATCGAGCTCGGCCACGAAGCGCTCGGCGGTCGTTCGACGCTACACCTCCATTGTGTAAGCTTCCTCCGCCAGGGCCCGCGGAAATTTGATAGTCCTGCTATCATCGAAGCGCCGTAAGGCTGAATACGACCGGAACGTAAAGGAGGAAAACATGAACTACGGATACGGCATCGGTGGCCTTGTCATCCTGATCATCGTGGTCGTGGTCCTGCTCAAGATCCTGGGGGTCATCTAGCCGCCACGGGCGGGGCCGGGCAGGGGTAGGGGGTCGGAGTCTGGCCGCTCGCCCCGCTCGGCGAACCCCGCTTGCAATCGGCTCGTCGGCGTACCGCAAAGTGGCCTGCCGTAACCTTTTCGCATGCCTCCCACGGCGGGCGACGGTGGGCTTTTCGTCTACGGCAGCCTGCTCTTTCCCGAGGTCCTGCTGGCGCTCGTGGATCG
>JALYYF010000309.1 GCA_030946725.1 Candidatus Dormiibacterota bacterium | reverse complement strand
CCCGAGCTGGAGGCCTTCTTCGGCCCGCCTCACCCGCCCCACCGGCTGCTCCTGAAGCGGCCGTGAGCCCGGACGAGGCCGCCGCCTACCTCGCCGAGATCGCCTACATGCTGCGGCACAAGGGCGATTCCCATCGCGCCCGCGCCTTCACGAGGGTCGCCGGCATGCTCCTGAGAGAGCGTCCCGACCTGGTCGCGCTGAGCCGGGCCGGGCAGCTGGAACGGCTGGAGGGCGTCGGTGCCGGGATCGCGCGAACGCTGGCTGAGCTGGTGGAGACCGGGCGCAGCAGCTACCTGGAGCGGCTGCGGGAGGAGGTCGCCCCCCAGCTGGCGGCGGTGGAGGCGGTGCTCCAGATCTCGCCACTGGTCGAGACCGGCTACCAGGGCGACCTGCACTCCCACACCGACTGGTCGGACGGTGGCGCCAGCGTGCTCGAGATGGGCCGGGCCGCGCAGGCTCGCGGCTACCGGTACCTGGCGATCACCGACCACTCTCCACGCATCACGGTGGTGAACGGGCTGGGGCCGGAGCGGCTGGCCGCCCAGCGCCGCCTGATCGACCAGGCCAACCAGGAGCTGGAGGGCCTGACCCTGCTGCAGGGCGTGGAGGTGGACATCAACGAGGACGGGTCGCTCGACGAGCCGGACGAGGCGCTGGCCGCGCTCGACATCGTGATCGCCTCGCCGCACGTGAAGCTGCGTATGGAGGCGCCGGCGATGACGGAGCGGATGCTGCGGGCGGTCGAGCATCCGCACGTCGACGTGATCGGGCATCCGACAGGCCGGCGCCCGGGCTCGCGGGAGGGCGCCTCCTACGACTTCGAGAAGGTCTTCAAGTCGGCTGCCGAGCACGGCGTGGTCATGGAGATCGACTGCGACCCGGCGCGCATGGACCTCTCGCCCGAGCTGGCGCGGCTGGCCGCCTCGCTGGGCTGCCGGATCAGCCTCGACTCGGACGCCCACGCGCCCGACCAGCTGATCTACGTCGACCTGGCGCTGTGGATGGCGCAGCGGGCAGGCATCGGCACCGACGGTCTCGTCAACTGGCTGGAGCTCAGCAAATTGAGGGAGGTGTTCGACTGACATGGCCGAAATCGGAGTCATGATCGAGGCGCAGGAAGGGCTGGACTGGAATCGCTGGCGCCAGATCGCGCCACAGGCCGACCGGCTCGGCTTCGCCTCCCTCCGATGCAGCGACCACTGCTTTTCGGTGGCCGGCGTCGAGGGCCGGCAGGCGCTGCAGACCTGGGTCGCCCTGGCGCTGGCCGCCGAGTGGACGGATCGCATCCAGCTGGGCCCGATGGTGAGCCCGATGACGTTCTATGAGCCGGCGGTGCTGGGCAGGATCGCGCTGGCCGTGGACGAGCTCTCGGAGGGGCGCCTTCTGCTCGGCGTGGGAACCGGCTGGTACCAGGCAGAGTACGAGCGCATGGGGATTCCCTTTCCCAGCCTGCGCGAGCGCTTCGACCGGCTGGAGGCGGGCATCCGGCGCATCCGCTCGGTGCTCGAGGGGCGGCCGGTGCCCCTCCTGATCGGCGGCGCCGGTGAGCGCCGGACCCTCGGGCTGGCGGCCAGGGAGGCCAGCGAGTGGAACGTGATGTCGCTCAGCCCCGACGCCTACCGCGCGAAGTCCGCGCTGCTCGACGAGCGGTGCCGCGAGGTCGGGCGGGACCCCTCCGAGATCCGGCGCTCCATCATGGGCGGCTACCTGATCGGGCACGACCAGGCGGAGCTGGAGTGGCGGGCCGCCGCGCTGCGGGAGGTCCTGCCGGAGCTGGGCGGAATGTCGCCCGGCGAGGTCGTGGCCGGCCTCCGCGAGCGCAAGGGACGCTGGTTCGTGGGCTCTTCGGAGGAGATCGCGGCGGAGATGCGCCAGTACATCGCGGTTGGCGTCCAGCTCTTCATGCTGCAGCACTACCTGCTCGACGATTCCGACGGGCTCGAGGTGCTCGCGGCCGAGGTGATGCCCGCGGTCTCTGGCTGAAGGGCCGCTGGACTGGCCACGTAGGGATCGGGTCTGCTCCCGCGGGCTCTGGTACGTTCAGCCACGTCATGGACGCCGACCTGGTGGTGATCGGCGGTGGGCCCGTCGGCGCCGCCCTCGCCATGTTCCTGGGGCGCGCCGGGCGTCGGGTGACAGTCCTCGAGAAGTCGCGCTTCCCGCGCGACAAGCCGTGCGGTGAGGGCCTCATGCCGAGTGGCGTCGCGGTGCTCGACCGGCTCGGCATCGACCTCATCGGTGCCGGCTATCCGCCGCTGCACGGCGTGCGCTACCGGCTGGCCGGCGGGGCCTCGGCCGGCGGCAGCTTTCGGTCGGGGCTGGGCTGCGGCGTGCGCCGCATCCGTCTCGACCAGCTGATGGCGGAGCGCGCCGCCGCGTCGCCGGGTGTGGAGCTGTGGCTCGGGTGCCCGGCGACGGGCCTGTCCGTGGACGCCGGGGGCGTACGCGTCGAGACGGGCTCCGGGGTGCTGCGGGCGCCGGCCGTGGTGGGAGCGGACGGCCTGCGCTCCTCGGTCGCGCGCTGGCTGGGCTGGGCCCGGCCGCCGCGCGGGAGGGCCCGCTACGGCCTTGTCGGGCACCTCGCCAGCGATGGGCCGCCGCTGGCGGAGATCGTGGTGACTCTGCTGGGACGGGTCGAGGTCTACTCCGCGCCGAGCGGCGAGGGCGAGCGGCTGGTGGCGGTGCTGGGACCTCGGGGAGCCCTGCGCCGGCCGGGGCGGAGTGTTGCCGAGACCTACCGGGAGATGACGGCCGAGGCCCACCCCGAGCTGGCCGGCGCCTCGCTCACCGCCGCTGTGCACGGAGCGGGTCCCTTTCGGGTGGGGCCGTCGAGGGTTGCCGATGGGCGCATTTTCCTGGCCGGTGACGCGGCCGGGTTCACCGACCCGCTGACCGGCGACGGGATCGCCGCCGGCCTGGTGCAGGCGGAGGCCCTGGCTCGATTCCTGGTGGAGGATCTGGAGCAGCCGGGTCGGGCGGCGGCCCGCTACCGTGCCTGGCGCGCAGGGCAGTGGCGGCGCCGTCGGTTCGTCGGCGGGCTGGCGCTGCGGCTCAGCGGTTCGGCGACCCTGGGCCGGCGGGCGCTGGGGGGGTTGGGACGGCGGCCGGCGGCCCTGCAGTCGCTGCTCGAGGTCAACGACGGCAGCCGCGCGCTGCTGTCCCTCAGCCCGCGAGACTGGGCGGCCCTGGCGGGGTTCTGAGGATGGTCTCCAGGCACCCCTCCGGCTGGATCCGACCCACGCCGTCCACGCAACCCCAGGCCTCGACGCGACGCACGCCCCCCACGCCCTCAACCCACTCCGCCCCGCCCATGCCCCCGACCCCCACCCACTCCAAGCCCCGCGCCGACAGAGCCCACCCCCCAAACCACCCACCCGGGGGGTGTTGCCCGGCCAGAGTACGCGGCGCGCCGGGGGCTGGCAACAGTGGTCGTAAAGACCTGTGAGCGCGTTCCTGGGCTTCGGCACGGCCCTGCCCGATCACGTCGTCGAGCCCGCCGCCGTGGTGGCCGCCCTGAAGCGGATCTGGCCGCGCCTGCCGGCCGCCTCCCCCGCCGACGCGGTAACCCGGCGCATGGTGCAGTCCCTCGATGACGTCCTGAACCACCGCACCTTGGGCCAGGCCATGAGCGCCTACGCCGAGCACGCCCCCCGCCTCGCCGAGCTGGCCAGCCGGCGGGCGCTGGCCGCCGCCGGGGTCGAGCCACGGGAGATCGACATGGTCATCTCCGTCTCCTGCACCGGCTACATGGTCCCGTCGCTCGACGTCCAGCTGGCCCGCGAGCTCGGGATGCGCTCCGACATCATCCGCCTGCCGATCACCGAGCTCGGCTGCTCCGGCGGCAGCGCGGCCATCGCGGCCGCCCACCGCCACCTGGCCGCCTACCCCCGCGACCGCGTGCTGGTCGTCGCGGTCGAGATCTGTTCGCTGTCCTTCCGGTCCGAGGACCGTTCCCTGGACAACCTGACCGCCGCGCTGGTCTTCGGCGACGGTGCCGCCGCCACCGTGATGAGCGGCGACCGGGCCGACGGCCTGCACCTGGTCGACGCGGCCTCGCGGCTCGTGCCCAACAGCTCCGCCGCGCTCGGCTTCGACCTCCGCGACTCGGGGTTCCACATCGTGCTCGATCGTCGGGTGCCGCGCCTGGTGGAGGCGTCGCTTGCGAGCGCGGTCGCCGACTTCCGCGCCGCCCACCGGATCGATACCTTCGACTTCTACGCGGTGCATGCAGGCGGCCCCCGCATCTTCGACGCCGTGCAGTCCGCGCTGCGGCTGGATGAGGAGGCGCTGGCGGTCTCCCGGCGTGTCTTCCGCGAGGTCGGCAACCTCTCCTCGGCGTCGATCCTCTTCAGCCTGGCGGGCCTGCCGCAGACGCCCGGCGACGGGCTGGCCATCGCCTTCGGGCCGGGCGTCACGATCGAACTGGCCCACCTGCACCGAGGCCCGCGCGACTGACCGGTTCAGAAGATTCCGGGGATGAACCTCGCCTTCCCGCCCAGCGCCTGCTCGTAGCCCGGGATGGCGGCCAGCAACCGCTCCTCCTCGCGAATGCGATCGAACAGGACCAGCGCGTTTAGGGCCGAGAGACCGAGCGCGCTGAGCCATGCGCCACCCGCCAGCGGGAGCGCCAGGAACTCGAGGGCGACGGCCACGTAGTTCGGGTGACGCACCAGGCGGTACGGTCCCTCGGCCACCGGCCGCAGGTCGGAGGGGACGACGGCGCGCGCGTTCCAGCTCGCACCCAGAGTTCGGATGCTCCAGCGGCGCAGCAGCGTCGCCGCACCGAGGACTCCGACCCAGACCAGGGGCGCGCGCGGCCGGCGGCGCAGTGCGGCCACCTCGACCACGGGCAGCGTGAGCAGCGCCGTGTGCACGGCGACCATCAGCGGGTAGCTCCTGGCGGCGGCCTGCCTCCCCCCGACCAGTTCACGCTCCCGGCTCCGAGAGAGCGCCAGCTCCCCCAGCCGCTGGGCGGCCATGACGGCCGTCAGACCCACGAACCACAGGGGCAGCCCGGTGCGCCGGCGGCGAGATGCGCGGTGCCTTCTGGATGCCAACCGCACAAGGCTATATCGGCCTAGAGTTCGGGAATGGACTTCGAGCTTTCTCCTGCCGAGAGGGCCTTTCGTGACGATGTCCGCTCCTGGCTCACGGTCAACCGCCCGAGCTGGGCGGATGGCGCCGGCGACGATGGCGGCGACCAGGATTGGCTGGAGAGCCGCGTCGCCTGGCAGCGGCAGCTCCACGAAGCCGGCTACCTGGGCCTGAACTGGCCCCGCGAATACGGCGGCCGCGGCGCCACGCTGATGGAGCAGTTGATCTTCAGCCAGGAGATGGTCGAGGCCCGGGCACCCGACCCGATCAACGTCATCGGGCTGGGCATGGGCGGTCCGGTGATCATTCACCACGGCACCGAGGAGCAGAAGCGGCGCTACCTGGACCGGATCCTGAGCGCGGAGGAGATCTGGTGCCAGGGCTTCAGCGAGCCCGACGCCGGCAGCGACCTCTCGGCCCTGCAGACGCGCGCCGTCGACAGCGGTGACCACTACCTGGTCACCGGACAGAAGGTCTGGACTACGCTGGCCCACGTCTCCCGGTGGTGCCTGCTGCTCGCCCGCGAGCGCCAGGAAGCAAACCCACGACACGGCCTCACCTACCTCATCGTCGACATGCGGTCGCCGGGGATCGAGGTGCGCCCGCTGGTCCAGATCACCGGCGAGGCCGAGTTCAACGAGGTCTTCTTCAACGAGGTGCCCGTGCCCAAGGAGCAGGTCCTGGGTGAGGCCGGCCATGGCTGGGAGGTGGCCATGACGACGCTGCTGCACGAACGCGGCACGCTGGGCGCGGCGCTGGCCAGCCGCGCCGCCATCACCGCGCGTCAGCTCGTCGACTTCGTCCAGACCAGCGGTCGCGGCGGCGACCAGCTGCTGCGCCAGCGGGTTGCGCAGCACTACATCGAGTCTCGCCTGCTGCAGCTGAACGGCTACCGCGCCATCACGAAGCTCATGAAGACGGGGATTCCGGGGCCCGAGGGTTCGCTGATGAAGCTCTTCTTCTCGGAGCTGAACCAACGCATGCAGGAGACGGCGATAGACAGCATGGGACCCGCCGGCATGATCACCGGGGCCGACGGCTGGCAGTACGGGTTCCTTCGCTCCCGCGCCAACACGATCGAAGCGGGCACCTCGGAGGTCCTGCGCAACATCCTGGCCGAACGGGTCCTCGGGCTGCCCCGCAGCCGCTGAGGGAGCTTCCCAGACTCAGCGGAGGGCGGTCGGCGAGGGCAGGTTCGGAGTAGGTGCGACGCCGACGTTCGGAGACGGGGTCGGCGACGGTGCGGCGACGGTGGGCGCGGGGCTGGGCCGGGCGGTTCCGCTGGCGGCCAGCGTCGCGCTCGCCACACCGACCACGCCCACCACGATCACTATCGCGGCCGTCAACCCGATGCCACCGACGACGCCGCGCCAGGGCCGCAACGCCGGTCGATCGGGCCGCGCCTCCGAGCCCTGAAGGAAGGCGGCGACCACGCGCCGCCAGCGATCGGATTCGATCTCCAGCGCTTCTTCGGTCGTGAACTCCCGCCGATCGGAAGGCTCGTTCTCGTGGCTTTGGCGCTCGGACATCCTCAACCCGTCCCGTGGCATGATAGCCGTGAGGTAGGGGGCGTCTTCGCGGTCGTCGCCGCTTTGTCTTTCTCGAGCCACTTTGACTTTGCCTGACGATCGTTGGGAGTGGGACGGCCAGCAGTGGCGGCGGCGTCAGTCCGCACCGACTGAGAGTGGTCCGTCACCTGCGGAGGCACCGGATGCGACGGTAGGGTCGGCCCCGACTGAAGAGCCGCCTGAACCGGCGACCGTCCGACGATCGACCACGGCCAGTCGATCGGCCGTCGACTCCACCGACTTCGTGCCTGGGCGCATGCTGCGCCCGAAGTTCGTGGCTCCGGGTCGCGGCTGGCGCCGAGTCTTGCACAGGGTCACAGGAATGAACCTGGGACCTGGCGCCGATGAGCTGTCGGAGCGCGAGCTCGTCGCTCGTGTCATGACGCCCATCGTTGGCTGCCGAAGGGTGGCGGTGATCAGCCGCAAAGGCGGCATCGGTAAGACGACCACGACGGTCGGTCTGGGTCACACGTTTGCAACTCATCGTGGCGACCGAGTCATCGCGCTCGACGCGAATCCTGACGCGGGCTCGCTCGGGTTTCGCGTCGAACGGCAGACGGCGTCCACTCTGACCCAGCTGCTGGCGCAGGCGGACGGCCTGACGCGCTACGCCGACGTCCGCGCGCACACCTCACAATCCGCCAGCCGCCTTGAAGTGCTGGCCTCCGACAACGATCCCGCGATATCAGAGGCGCTCGGTGAGGAGGACTACCGGCGCGCGCTGATAGTGCTCGAGCACCACTACAACCTCATCCTCATCGACACCGGAACTGGGATCCTGGACTCAGCGACACAGGGAATTCTCCGAATGGCCGACCAGCTCGTCATCTGTGCTGCGCCGACCATCGACGGCGGCAAGGTGGCCGCACTGACGCTGGACTGGCTGAACGAGCACGGCTACGCAGAGCTGGTCCGGCAGGCGGTTGTGGTCGTGAACCAGGTCGGCGCCGAAACCGGCGTGGACCTCTCGTTGATCGAGCGCCACTTCACACGTCGCTGCCGCCGCCTGGTCCGGCTGCCCTGGGATCCTCACCTCGCCACCGGTGCGGAGGTGGAGCTGGACAGCCTGCGCAAGGGAACGCGGCGCGCGTACCTGAAGCTCAGCGCAGCGGTCGCCGAAGGCTTCGCCCTCGGCCCTGAGGAGTGAGCGCCGCCCGGCTTCAGGCCTGCAGCAGCGGCAGGACCTCTCGACAGAACCTTTCGACCTGCGGACCGCTTACGAAGAGCCTGCTCAAAGCCAGCCGCGCGCGCCTTTCCTGGACCAACCGCGCCATGCGCTCCGGTGGCCCTATCGCCGCATAAGGGCAGTCGTCGAGCGACCGCGACGGCAGTCCTGCGGCGGCCCAGAGGACCTCCTCATTCTGGGAGACCTCCGATTCGGCGCAGAAGACGATCTCGGTCAGCATGATCGACTTTCCCACCGCGTCCGCCGGCCGGCCGGCCTGGAGGGAGGCCTGGCGCACGACCTCGGCCGAGCCTTCGAGGTCCGCGACCGTGGTGCTCAGTCGCCGGCGCTTGTCAGCGGTTCGGAGATCCGGACCGGAGACCTTGCCGGCCTGCGGGCTGCCGTTGAGGTCGAGAGCGTCCGCGTACCGGCCGGCGATCTCCAGCAGCCGGCGGGATCCTCCGCCGAGCATCAGCCGAGGTGGTACCTCGGGCGAGGGGGCGAACGGCAGATCCCGGGCCACCACATGCTTGCCTTTGAGATTGGCGTAGCCATCGTCGAAGAGTTGCCGCGCCAGCGCAGCGGCTTCTTCCAGACGCTCCATCCGCTCGCCGAAGCTCGGCATTCGCATGCCCAGCGCCTCGAACTCGGGCCGGTTCCAGCCGGCGCCGATCCCGGCCAGCACGCGGTCACCCCCCAGCAGTACCGCAAGCTCCGCAAACTGGCGGAGCAGCAGCGCGGGATGCAGAAGGCTGGCATTGGAAACGATGGTCCCGACGTGCAGCCGGTCGGACAGTGCGCCCGTCGCCGCCAGCAGCGTCAGCGGCTCAGGCGGGCGGTCCGCCTCTCGACGAGAGCCTGTTGCGGTGCCGAAGAGGTGGTCAC
>JALYYF010000304.1 GCA_030946725.1 Candidatus Dormiibacterota bacterium | reverse complement strand
CCACGGAAGGGAGAGTGCCACAACGCCGGCTGTCGCCTGTTAGGCTTTGGGGCTCGTGGCTCGCAGAGTGGCCCCCGGCCGTTCCCGGGCTATGTCAATTGGCGAACTGGCTGCGTACAAGTGGGTGATCGAGAGATGCAGACCTTGAGCGCGCAAGCGCGGCCGCGCTTCGAGGGGGCCACGCCGGTTCCCGCCGGTGAGACTTTGTTCGAGTCACTGCGCTCGGCGCTGGTCCGTTTCTCCCGCTTGGTGCAGTCGCTGGAGGCGGAAAGCCACACCGGATACCTCTCCCTGCTGACCGACCAGGCGCAGGGCCTGGTCTTCTTCCGGGACGGGAGGCGGATGGAGGCGGTCTACGAGGGGGGCGTCGTCAGCCGCGGCAAGGCCGCCCTGGAGGCCATCGCCCAGGACGTGGAGGCCGGCAAGGGGATGCTGGACGCCGTCATGCTGCCAGGCGTCCTGGTCGACGTCCTGCCGGGCCTCTGGCTGGGCCGCCCTCTCTACCAGGAGCTGCGCGCCTCCTGGGTGGACGTGAACGGACTCCTTCGCTTCCTCCATCAAAGAGGCACGCGAGGGTCGCTGCTGGTGCGCTCCTCGACCGCCATCGGCGTCATCCTCCTGCTGGGTAGCGACGACGTCTGGGCCTACACCTCCAAGCTGACCGAGCCGGTGCACGGCGCGGAGCTGGTGGCGGATCTCTGCTCCGATCCCATGGCCAGCATCGAGGTCCGCTCGGCGGCTCTCCTGCCGGGCAGCGAAGACGGCATCGCCTCGCTCCGCCTGGAGCTCGCGCCGCTCCCCGAATAGGGCGCCGCCACCCCGGCGAGCCGGTCCACCGTACTCTGGGCGCGATGCAGCAGTACCGAGAGCTTTTCGATCTCAGCGGCCGCAGCGCCGTGGTGATCGGCGCCGGCAGCGGCATCGGCCAGGCCAGCGCCCTGGGGCTGGCCGCCTTCGGCGCGCGGGTCCACTGCGCGGACCTCGACCTGGAGCGGGCTGCCGGCACGGCCGCCTCGATCCGGCAGGAGGGCGGAGCGGCAGAGGCGCTGGCGCTCGACATCCGGGACGGAGACCAGGTGGCCGCGGCCCTGGAGCTGTCGGGAGCACCGGACGTCCTGGTCGTGACTCCCAGCGTCAACGTGCGCAAGCCGGTGCTGGAGACCTCCGACCGGGAGTTCGACAGGGTCGTCGAGCTGAACCTGAAGGGGGTCTTCCGGGTCATCCGCGAGTTCGGGCGTGCCATGGCGGACCGCCGGAGTGGCAGCATCGTCCTCTTCTCCAGCATCCGGGCCCAGGTCGTCGAGCCGGGCCAGGGAGCTTACGCCGCCACCAAGGCGGGCACCGTCCAGCTGGCCCGAACCCTGGCCGCAGAGCTGGGGGAGAGGGGAGTGCGCGTGAACGCGATCGCTCCCGGTGTGGTGGAAACGCCGCTGACGGCCCAGATCCAGGAGGACCCGCAGTGGTATCGGGCCTACGCCGAGAAGGGGGCGCTCAAGCGCTGGGCGAAGCCGTCGGAGATGGTCGGTGCGGTGCTCTTCCTGGCCTCGGACGCAGGCAGCTACGTCACCGGCTCGTGCCTGATGGTGGACGGCGGCTGGACGGCCGTCGATGGCCGCTTCGTCCCGCCCCTTTGAGGTGGCCAGGCTGACCTGATGGCGGTCCAGGTCGCGACCCGGCTGGGCATCCTGCTGCTCAGCTTGTGGGCCGCCTCCCTGCTCGTGTTCGCGGTGGTCAACGTGCTGCCGGGCGACCCCGCGGCGGTGGTCCTGGGCACCAACGCGACCCCGGAATCGCTGCAACTGCTGCGGCAGCAGATGGGTCTCGACCGCCCCGGCTGGGAGCGATACCTGGCCTGGGTCTGGGGCATCTTCCACGGCGACTTCGGCATCTCGCTGCTGTCCCGATCGCCCGTCGGTCCGGACATCCTGGACAAGCTCGCCGTCAGCGCTCCGCTGGCCGGGCTGTCCATGATCATCGCGCTGGCACTGGGGCTGCCGCTGGGCGTGCTGGCCGGCGTCCGCCATCGCCGGCTGAGCGGCTCGCTGATCTCGGCGCTCAGCCTGGGCGGCATCGCCATCCCCGGCTTCTGGTTCGGCCTGCTGCTGGTGACGCTGTTCGCGATCAGGCTGCGCCTGCTCCCCGCGGGCGGATTCGTGCCCTGGAGCGAAGATCCCCTGGCCGCCCTCCGCTCGCTCCTGCTCCCCGCGCTGGCGCTCGGCGTGGTCCAGGCGGCGGTCCTGACCCGCTATGTCCGGTCCGCCGTCATCGAGGTGCAGCGGGAGGACTTCATCAGGACCGCGCGCGCCAAGGGCCTGACCAGGGGCCAGGCGCTGCGCCGGCACGGGCTCCGGAATGCGGCCATTCCCGTGGTGACCATCCTCGGAATCCAGCTCACCTCTCTGCTGGTCGGTGCCATCGTGATCGAGAACGTGTTCGTCCTGCCGGGCCTGGGCCGCCTGCTGCTCCAGTCGGTCGGCAACCGCGACCTCGTCCTGGTACAGGACCTGGTGGTGCTCCTAACCGGCGTCGTCCTGGTCGTCAACTTCCTCGTCGACCTCTCCTACAGGCTGATCGACCCGCGGATTCGGGCCTCCAGATGAGCCGTCGCCGGCGACTCCCGCCCTCTCTGCTGGCCGGAGGTGCCCTTGTCGCCCTGGTGGTGGCGGTGGCCGCCGTCTCCTTCGTGTGGACACCGCACGATCCGGGACACGTCGTGGTCCCGGACCGCTTCCTGCCGCCAGGCCACCCCGGCAACCTGCTGGGCACCGACGAGCTGGGCCGCGACGAGCTCAGCCTGTTGATGGCCGGAGCCCGGAACACGCTCCTCGTGGGCATGGTCACCATCGTCATCGCGATGGCCGTCGGCGTGCCCGGGGGCGGCCTGGCGGCGCTCCACCGCGGTGCCCTCGAGGAGCTGGCGATGCGCTCGAGCGACCTCCTGCTGGCCTTCCCGGCCCTGCTGCTGGCGCTGCTCTTCGCCGCGGTCTTCCACCCCAGCACGCTCACCGCCATGGCGGCCATCGGGATCGCCTTCGTCCCGGTGTTCGCCAGGGTGGTGCGGGGTGCCGGGCTGCAGGTCATGGAGCAGAACTACGTCACGGCGGCGCGCACGTTCGGCAGCGGAGGCGGCTGGATCTTCTGGCGCCACCTGCTGCCCAACGTCAGCTCGGTCGTGATCGTGCAGGCGGCACTCGCCTTCGCCATCGCCATCCTGGCCGAGGCGGCCCTGAGCTACCTCGGACTGGGCACGCCGCCGCCCACACCGTCGTGGGGCCGCATGCTCAGCGACTCACAGGGCTACCTGGACCGGGCGCCGCTGCTGGCGCTCTGGCCCGGCCTCAGCATCGCGCTCACCGTGCTCGGCTTCAACCTCCTCGGCGACGGGCTGCGTGACCTGCTCGACCCCAAGGTGGTGGAGCGCGTAGCCCAGGCCCAGGGATGACCGAACCGCTGCTCCAGGTGCGCGACCTGCGGGTCAGCGTGGGGGAGGTGGAGGCCGTGCACGCCATCGGCTTCACGCTGCCTCACGGTCGCCGCACCGGGCTGATCGGTGAGTCCGGCAGCGGCAAGACCGTGACGGCCCTTGCGCTCATGGGCCTGCTGCCGGAGGGCCTGACCGCGACGGGCAGCGTCATCTACCGCTCCCAGGACCTCCTCACCCTCCCCGAGTCCGAGCTCTGCAGGCTCCGTGGCGACCGGATGGCGATGATCTTCCAGGAGCCGCTCTCGGCGCTGAACCCGCTCATGCGAGTCGGCGACCAGGTGGCCGAGCCGCTCCGGATACACCGCGGGGCGTCACGCGAGGAGGCGAGGCGGCGCGCCCGCGAGCTGCTGGAGCGGGTGCAGCTGCCGGACGTGGTGGAGAAGATGCGTGCCTACCCGCACCAGCTGTCCGGTGGCCAGCGCCAGCGGGTCATGATCGCCATGGCGATGGCTTGCTCGCCGGAGCTGCTGGTGGCCGACGAACCCACCACGGCGCTCGACGTCACGGTGCAGGCCCAGGTGCTTCGATTGCTCGACGACCTGGTCGACGAGGAGGATGCCACGCTGCTCCTGATCACGCATGACCTGCCTGTCGTGGCGGAGGTCTGCGAGCTGGTGCTGGTCATGTACGGCGGCCACATCGTCGAGGAGGGGGAGACGGGGGAGGTGTTCGAGCAGCCCCGGCATCCCTACACGGTAGGTCTCCTGGACGCCATCCCACCGCTGGACGCCGACCTGCCCGACCGGCACCTGAAGGCCATCGCCGGGACGGTCCCCGCCCTGGGCGAATTCCCCGCCGGCTGTCCGTTCCGCAACCGATGTCCACGCGCCGACCAGCTCTGCCAGGAGATGCCGGCGCTCTCGGGCGGTTCACACCGCGTCGCCTGCTGGCACCCGCTCGCATGAGTGGCGAGGCACTCTTCGAGGTTCGCGGGGTGAGCAAGCACTTCCGGCTGCCACGGACCTCGCTCCTTCACCGCCCCGGTCTGGTGACGGCGGTCGAAGACGTCAGCTTCGAGCTGCGAGAGGGGGAGACGCTCGGGGTGGTCGGAGAGTCCGGGTCCGGAAAGACGACTCTGATGAGACTGATGCTGCGGCTGGAGGAGCCCGACCAGGGGCAGATCGGGTACCGCGGCGGCTCGCTGCGGCGGGAGGTGCAGGCGGTCTTCCAGGACCCGGTCAGCGCCCTCGATCCTCGCATGCGGGTGGCGGACATCGTGCTGGAGCCGCTGCGCGTCCTCCGCGTGCCGGGCGACCGTCGCGCCCGCCTGGCCGAGCTGCTGGAGGCTGTGGGCCTGCCCTCGGGGGCGGCGCGCCGCTATCCCCACGAGTTCTCGGGCGGCCAGCGCCAGCGCATCGCCATCGCCCGGGCCCTCGCTCCGCGCCCCCGCGTGCTGCTCGCCGACGAGCCCGTGAGCGCGCTGGACGTCTCCGTGCGTGCGCAGATCCTCAACCTGCTCGAGGACCTCCGGCTGGGCTACCGGCTGACCCTGGTCCTGGTCTCACACGACCTCAGCGTGGTCCGCCAGATGAGCGACCGCGTGCTGGTCATGCACAGGGGCCGGATCGTGGAGGCGGCCGAGACGCGCCGGCTCTTCCGGGAGCCGCAGCACCCTTACACCCGGGCCCTGCTCGACTCCGTGCCCAGGCTCAAGAAGAGGCGCGCGGCCTCCAGGTAGACCTCGGCCGACCGGACCAGGTCCTCCAGCTCCACGTACTCGTCGGCCTGGTGCGCTATCCACTTTCCGCCCGGGCCGTAGGTGACGATCGGGATCCCGGCGTCGCGGGAGAGAATGGTCCCGTCGGTGGCTCCCGGCACACCGCCCAGCCGCGGAGCGGTCCCGTGCACCCGTCGATGCGCTTCCACCAGCGCCTGCACGACCGGGTGGTCGGCCGGCGTCTCCGTCGACGGACGGTCCTCGATCACCGAGAGTGAGAGGCCGCCGGCGCAGGCGTCCCGAAGCCGCCGCACCAGCCGGTCGTGGTCGACCCCGGGCGTCGTGCGCACGTCCAGGCCCAGCCAGGCCCGGTCGGGGATCACGTTCAGCTGGTCCGGGCTGCCCGCCCGGATCACGGTGGGCGTGATGTAGGGCAGCCCCAGCAGGTCGTGGCGGCCGGACGAGGCCTGGAGCTCCGACTCCAGCCCCCGGCAGGAGGCGGCGAAGGCCGCCAGAGGCGGGATCGGGTTGAGGCCCTGCTCCGGCATCGCGCCGTGGGCCATCCGTCCGCGCGCCTCCACCGCGAGCCGGAGCGCGCCCTTCTGCGCCACGCAGACCTCGCCGCCCTCCGGCTCGCAGACGATCGCGGCCGCGACGCCCGCCGTGTGGCCGCGGGCCACGAAGTCCTTGACGCCGAGCATCAGACCCTCCTCGTCCGCGAGCGCCGCCAGCAGCAGACGGCCGGGGAACGGGCCCTCGGAAGCGAGCGCGGCGGCGGCGAAGAGCATTGCGGCCAGCCCTGCCTTCATGTCGGCGGCGCCCCTGCCGTAGAGGCGGCCGTCCACTATGGCCGCTCCGAAGGGGTCGTGGGACCAGGCGGCGCGGTCGCCCTCGGTCACGACGTCTGTGTGGCCCTCGAACATCAGCGTGGGGCCGGGCATGCCTCCCTCCACCAGGGCGATCACATTGGGCCGCTCGGGGGCGCTCTCTTCGACAAGTGGGCTCCAGCCGAACCGGCGCATCTGCTCGGCCACCAGCGCGGCGGCGGGGCCCTCGCCGAGCCCGTCCGAGAGCAGGTTGACGCTCGGGACCCGGACCAGCGCCTGGGTGAAGGCGACCAGCCCTCTGGCGTCGATCCCTGCCACCCGGCCAAGGTTACCCTCAAGCCGTGACGATCACCGACGTACCCGGCGTCCGCGTCGGGCACTGGTCCGACCCCCAGGCGGCGACGGGCTGCACCGTGGTGCTGCTGCCGGCCGAAGGAGCGGTGGCCGGCGTCGACGTCCGGGGCCCGGCTCCCGGCACCCGGGAGACCGACCTTTTGGAGCCGGGACGGTTCGTCGAGAAGGCCCACGCGATCTGCCTGAGCGGAGGCTCGGCGTTCGGCCTGGCCGCGGCCGACGGCGTGATGCGTTTCCTACGCGAGCGGGGTGTGGGGGTGCAGGCGGGCCCGGCACGGGTGCCGATCGTCCCGGCGGCTGTCATATTCGACCTGGCCACCGGCTCTCCGGAAGCCTTTCCCGGGCCCGAACAGGGCTACGCGGCCTGCCTCGACGCCCAGCTGGAGCGGGCCGGTGAGCTGGTCCAGGGCCGGGTGGGCGCCGGCACCGGGGCCACGGTCGGGAAACTCCGGGGCCTGGACCGCTCTTCGCCGGGCGGCCTGGGCAGTGCCGCTCTCCGGCTTCCCGGAGGGGCGGTGGTCGGCGCGCTGGCCGTCGTGAACGCGCTCGGGGACATCGTGGACGACGCCGGCCGGATGCTGGCCGGCGTCGGCGGTCTGCGAGCCCTCCTGGAGGAGGGGAAGCTGCCCACGACCCCGGCCACGAGCACCACGCTGGGGGTGGTGGCGACGGACGCGGCCGTCGACAAGGCGTACTGCCGGACGCTGGCATCGCTCGCCCAGGACGGCGTGGCTCGCGCCGTCCGGCCGCGGACGGTGCTGGACGGCGACACCGTCTTCTTCGTCAGCACCGGGACCGTGCGCGAGGACCTGAATGCGCTGGCCGCCGCCGCCGCGGAGACGCTCCGCAGAGCCATCGTGAGGGCGGTGCACCGTGGGTGACGCCCGCCACCAGGCGTTCCTCAAGATGATCGACGCGCTGCACGCCCGCCACCTGATCGGGGTGGACGAGGTCCGCGAGCTCTGGCTCATCCGCCACGCGGACGCCTACTCGGGCCTGGAAGGGCTGGGGGGCGGGCGCGTCGACCCAAGCCTCAGCCAGCGCGGCCAGGAGCAGGCGCGGAGGCTGGCGGCGCGGCTGGCGCCGGTTCGCCTCGACGCGCTGTGGTCCAGCGATCTGCGGCGGGCTCGGGAAACGGCCGAAGAGGTCGGCCGGGGCCGCTCGCTGCCGGTCGAGGTCGACGCCCGCCTCGGCGAGGTCCGGACGCACTGGGACGAGGGGCGCACGGAGGTGCTGAACGACCCCGGCGTCTACCCCTTTCCGGAGCTGGAGGAGGAGGTCCTGACGCGCATGGCGGCTGCACTGGGCGAGGTGGTGGCGGCGCTCCCGGCCGACGGGCCCCAACCGGCTCGCGCCGCCGTGGTCAGCCACAACGCGGCAATCGCGATGTACGTCTGCCGCGTGCTGGGCCTGCGTTGGGGACAGCTGCCGATCATGCCGCAGTTCACCAGCGTCACCGTGCTGGCCGTCAAGGACGAGCGGATCGTGGTCCAGTCCATCGCTGACGCGACACACCTGGCGGCGGAGCCGGCCGGTTGAGCCGATGAGGTTCGGCATCTTCTACGAGCACCAGCTGCCCCGGCCCTGGGAGGCTGACTCAGAGGGCCGGCTGCTGGCGGACGCGCTGGAGCAGATCGAGCTCGCCGACCGCCTGGGGTTCGACTACTGCTGGGAGGTGGAGCACCACTTCCTGGAGGAGTACAGCCACTCCTCGGCGCCGGAGGTCTTCCTGGCCGCGGCCAGCCAGCGGACCCGGCGCATCCGGCTGGGGCATGGAATCGTGCTGTTGCCGCCCGGCTACAACCATCCCGCCCGCGTCGCGGAGCGGGCGGCCACCTTGGACCTGGTCTCCGACGGCCGCGTGGAGCTGGGCACCGGGGAGTCCTCCTCCGAGATGGAGCTGGGCGGCTTCGGCGTCGACCGGGCCGGGAAGAGGGAGCAGTGGCGAGAGGCACTGGACGCCGTGACGCGGATGTTCGTGGAGACGCCGTTTGCGGGGTACCAGGGTCGCCACCTCCGGATGCCGCCCCGCAACGTCGTACCCAAGCCGCGGCAGAAGCCGCACCCGCCGCTCTGGGTCGCCTGCAGCCGGCGGGAGACCATCCATCTGGCCGCCACACTCGGCCTGGGCGCGCTCTCCTTCTCGTTCGTGGAGCCCGGCGCGGCGAAGGAGTGGGTGGACGACTACTACGCCACCATCGCCTCGGCGGAGTGTGTTCCAGCCGGATTTGCCGTGAACGCTCAGGTGGCTGTCACCACGCCCTTCATGTGCCACCGCGACGAGGCGACCGCCATCGAGAGGGGCCTGGACGGCGGACACTTCTTCGGCTACTCGCTGGGCCACTACTA
>JALYYF010000282.1 GCA_030946725.1 Candidatus Dormiibacterota bacterium | reverse complement strand
GCCCCGCGCTGGCCGCCCTGCTGCTCGGGGCCGGCTGGGCCTTCGTGCGGGCGGGCGGCCCGCTGGGGCGTGTCGGCGGACTGAGCCTGGCCCTGGCCATAGCGGCAGCGGCGGGGCTGCTGCCCTACCTGACCGACTTCCAGCGCGAGGAGCCGGCCACGTCCTCGAGCCTGGTCTGGACCGCCTTCTTCGCGCCGGTGCTGGCACTGGTGCTGCTGCCGAGGGTGCTGCCTACGCTGACCGTCGAGGCGGCGACCACCTTTGCCGCAACCCTCGTCGCCCTGGGCCTGCTCAACCTGGGCTGGGGAGCGATCGGCGCCTGGAGGACGGCGGACCCGGCCGGGGCCTGGCGCTACGCCTTTCTCGTGGACTGGGGCCTGGCCCTGGCCGGCCTGGGCTTGCTCGTCCGCGAGGGCCGGGAGGCGGCCTACCTGGGCCTGCTGGCCATGGTCGTGGTCCGGCTGCCCCTCTACCTGCAGGCGCGTCCGGCGCTCCTGCAGTCGTCACCGCGCCGCCTGCGTCCGGCAACCGTCCTGGTCGCGCTGATGCTGGCCGGCATGGCGCCCTTCTCCGGCTTTCCGGTACGCCTACTCACGCTGCGCGCGGCCACCCAGGTCTGGTGGCCGGTGGCGCTGGTCCTGCTCGGGCTGATGCTGCTCGCCATGCCGGCCTCGTTCCGGCTGGCCCGGACCCTGGAGCCTGGCCGCGGAAGGGCGGCGCTGGGCCTGTATGCGGCGGTGGCGCTGAGCCTTGCGCTGGGGCTGGTGCCCGGCGCTTTCCTCGCACTGGGCGGGTACTGACATGCCCTGGGGCGAGCTGGCGCTGAACACCGTCGCCCTGCTGGTATATCCCGGGCTGCTTGCCTGCCTGCTGCTCGGTCTGGCGGCGGAGATGCTCGCGGCGCGGGCGCTGGGGGGCGGACCGGGCAGCATCCGGCTGCTCTGGCCGCGGCTGCGGCAGCGAGATCTCCCGCCGCTGCCGGCCGGGGCAGGCCTGCTCACGCTCCTGGCTGCCGCCCAGCTCGCGCTTCCCTTCAGCCCGCTGCCGCCCACCGAGCGGAACCTGCTGGTCGCGGCCATCGCGCTCCTGAGCGCCAGCTGGTTGGCCTGGAGCCGGGGCTGGGATTCTCTGCGCCGGCTTGTCGACGCTCGCCTGGTGCTGGTGGCCCAGGCCTGCTGGCTGGTCGCCCTCCTGGCTCCGGCGCTCGTCGCCCAGAGCCTGCGACCGCAGGTGCTCGGCGCCGCGGTGCTGGTCGGGCAGCTGCCGCTCAAGCTACTGGCGGCCGCGCTCTTCCTGATCTGCCTGCCGATGCTGCTCCACCTGCTGCCGGAGGCCGGGGGCGACACGGAGGGAACGGCCTTCGGCGTCGTGCGCATGCTCCTCTGGCTGCCGCTGTGCGGTCTCTTCGCGTCGGTCTTCGTGCCGCCCGCTGCCGACGCCGCGCTCAACCTGGTGGAGTTTGCCGTTGCTACGGTGGGCGCGGCCGCAACCGCGATCCTGCTGGCGATGGGCCTGACTCGGTGGCGGCTGCTCCCGGCTCGCCTGCTCTATGTCCGGGTCGCCATGCCGCTGGCCCTCGCGGCCCTCATCCTGGCGGCGCTGGCCGACCTTTATCCACAGGGCCTGTAGTACAATCCTCGTTCGTGCCCAACTCAAGCGGACCGCTGACGGCTGTCGTCGTCAGCGGCGGCAAGCAGTACCGGGTCGCCTCGGGTGACCGCATCCTGGTCGACCGTCTGGCCGCCGAGCCGGGCGCCCGGCTGGCGCTGGAGCGCGTGCTCATGGTCGCCGGGGGCGACGAGGTGAAGATCGGCGCCGAGGCACTTGCCGGGCAGGTGGTGACGGTACGGGTGCTGGAGCACCGGCGAGGCCCCAAGATCGACGTGCTGCGCTACAAGCCGAAGAAGCGGGTCCGCGTGCACCGGGGCGCCCGGGCCGATCTGACGGCGCTGGAGGTGCTCTCGGTGGGCGCCCCGCTGCCCGAAGAGCCGGAGGAGGCCGACGAGAAGCCGGCAAAGCGCCGATCGAAGAAGTCTCTCCCCCGCGAAGTCGGGGGAGTACCCCGGCCATCGGCCGGGGGGAGGGGGTCCCGCGAGGCCGCCGAGCCGGAGGCCACGGCAGCCGCTGAGTCCCAGACTGCTGAGCCCGAGCCGA
Organism: Candidatus Dormiibacterota bacterium; assembly: GCA_030946725.1. Taxonomy (GTDB): domain Bacteria; phylum Chloroflexota; class Dormibacteria; order Dormibacterales; family Dormibacteraceae; genus Nephthysia. Next base: position 16,314 of record JALYYF010000282.1, on the reverse strand, counting down.
CGGAGCCGGAGCCTGCGGCCGAGCCGAAGTCTGCCGCCGATCCCGAGAAGCCCGAGGAGACCAGCTAGATGGCGCACAAGAAGGGTGGCGGCTCCTCGCGCAACGGTCGGGACTCCAACGCCCAGCGGCTTGGAGTCAAGGTGTTCGGTGGCCAGGCCGTCCCCGCCGGTACAATCCTGGTCCGCCAGCGCGGCAGCAACATACGGCCCGGCACTGGCGTCAAGGAGGGTCGCGACCACACCCTCTTCGCACTGGTGGAGGGCCAGGTGGTGTACGAACGGGTCGGCAAGGACGGCCGGCGCGTCTCGGTGACCGCGGCGGCATCCTGATGACCCGAGTCGGAGACTCGGGACACTAGCCGTCTCCCCCGCGGCGGACATGGCGCCGTCCCGGGACTCCTCGCACGGCTCCTTCATCGATTCCGCGACGATCCAGGTGCGCGCCGGACACGGCGGCCGCGGAGCCGTCTCCTTCCGTCGCGAGCCGTACGTCCCGCGGGGCGGCCCCGACGGCGGCGACGGAGGCCGCGGCGGGTCGGTGATCCTGGTTGCGACGCAGGACGAGAGCTCGCTCGCACCCTATGCTCGGCGCAGGCAGTGGCGTGCCGAGGACGGCCGCCCGGGAGCCGGAGGTCTGAAGTCGGGCCGCGGCGGGGCCGACCTGAGGCTCCCGGTACCGTTGGGGACGGCCGTGTACGACGACTCCTCCGGGACCCTGCTCGGTGACCTGGACGCGTCGGGCGCGGAGCTCGTGGTGGCCGCCGGCGGGGCCGGGGGTCGCGGCAACGTCCATTTCAAGAGCTCGGTGAACCGGGCGCCCCAGGTCGCGGAGCCGGGCCTGCCGGGCGTGGAGCTGGGCGTCCGCCTGGAGCTCCGGCTGATAGCCGACGCGGGCCTGATCGGGCCGCCCAACGCGGGCAAGTCCTCGCTCCTGCGCGCCATCTCCGCGGCCACTCCGAGGGTCGCGGACTACCCCTTCACGACTCTGGACCCCCAGCTCGGCGTCGCGGAGCTGCCAGACCAGAGGCGGATGGTGGTCGCCGACATCCCCGGCCTGATCGAGGGCGCCGCTCGCGGCGCCGGGTTGGGCCTTCGCTTCCTGCGTCACGTGGAGCGCACCCGGGTCCTGGTCTACCTGGTGGACGGCTCCCGGCCTGATCCCTGGGCCGACCTGGCGGCCATCCGGAAGGAGGTCGCCGCCTACTCGCGGGAGCTGGCGCTCCGTCCCTCCCTGGTGGCGGTCAACAAGCTCGACCTGCCGGAGACGCAGGCGCTGCGCCGGCGCAGCCGCCGCCGCGGCGTGCACTGGGTGTCGGCGCTGACGGGCGCGGGCGTCCCGGAGCTCCTGGACGCGGTGGACAGGGCGCTGGCTGCTGCGCCGCGGCCGGTGGCGGCCGGGCCGCGGGCGCCGGTGATCCGCCTGCGACGCCGGAGGACGAAGCCCGAGCCGCCCCGGGTCGAGCGGCGCTCCTGGGGCTTCGAGGTGAGCGGGCCGGCGGTCGAAAGGCTGGTCGAGAGGACCGACCTCGACTCCGAGCAGGGTCTGGCGCGCTTCCAGATGGCGCTCGACCGGCTGGGCGTCTCCGCCGCGCTCGAGGAGGCGGGCGCAGAGCCTGGAGACAGCGTCCGGATCCGCCAGGTCGAGTTCGAGTATCAGCCGTGAGGGTCGGCGTCGTCGGCGGCACCTTCGACCCCATCCACCTCGGCCACCTGGGCATGGCGGAGGCGGCCGCTGACTGCGCGGAGCTGGACCAGGTGCTCCTCCTGCCCTCGGCCGTACCTCCTCACCGGTCCGCAGCCATAGCGGACGCGGCCGACCGATTGGAGATGAGCCGGCTGGCAGCGCACGGCCACCCCCGCGTGGTGGTCTCGGACCTGGAGCTGCGCCGGCCCGGTCCCTCTTACACCGTGGACACCCTGGAAGCGCTGGCACGCTCCCGACCGGACGACGAGCTCTTCCTGGTGCTGGGTTGGGACGCGGCCCGCGACCTCGCTTCCTGGCGCGAGCCCGAGCGGGTCCTCGAGCTCGCGCGAGCCGTGGTGGTGACGCGCCCCGGCTGGACCCGCCCCTCGGCCGCCGACCTGGTCGCCGCCGGCATGGACCCGGAACGGACGGTGCTCTGCGACGTCCAGACGCCCGACATCGAGGCCACGCAGATCAGGCAGCGGCTGGAGAACGGCCGCCGGCTGGATGGCCTCCTGGACCCTGCCGTCGAGCGCTACATCCGCGCCCACAGCCTGTATTTGGCCCCGGGACGGTCCTTCCCGGCATAATCGGTCACATTGAGCACGCTTGCGCCTGAGGCCCTCGCCGCGCTCCTCGTCGAAGCGGCGGAGGAGAAGAAGGCGTGGGACCCGGTGGTGGTCGACCTTCGAGGTAGGACCACGGTCGCCGACTATTTCGTGATCTGCGACGGGGAGACCGATCGTCAGCTGCGCGCCATCGCGGACGCCATGCTGGAGAGTGCGCGGGCCAATGGGGTCCGCCCGCTGGCCGTCGACGGCTACGACGAGGGCAGCTGGATACTGCTCGACTTCGACTCCGTGCTGGCGCACGTCTTCCTTCCCGGCGAGCGCGCCTACTACGATCTGGAGAGCCTCTGGGACGCCGCCGCCAAGAGTCGCGCGATCAAATCATCCAGCTCCGCGCAACGATAGCCTAATCTGCCTGGACCGATAACTTGATACGATGGCAGTCAGGTCTAACTAATGGAGAGGTGGAGGTTTGACTGATGACGTACGCGTCCTCTTCGTAGAGGACGACCCCACCGTGGCCCAGATGTACAAGCTGAAGCTGGAGCTTGACGGGTATCAGGTGACCATGGCCAAGGACGGGGAGGAGGGGCTGCGCCTGGCTTCCGAGTTGAAGCCCGACCTGATCTTCCTGGACATCAGGCTGCCGAAGATGGACGGTCTGGCGGTGCTCGAGAGCCTTCGGTCGTCACAGGAAAGCAAGGACACACCGGTCGTGATCCTCTCCAACTACGGAGAGCGTGAGCTGGTGGAGCGGGGACTCAAGCTTGGCGCCCGCGAGTACCTGATCAAGAGCCAGACCACCCCGGCGAGGCTTTCTGGCGGCGTCGAAGGGTGGCTCAAGGAGTGAGCATGGCTTCCCGACCTCGGGGCTCTCTGCAGTCCGGATTCGACCTTGACAAGCCGCTGTACACCATCAGCGTCGCTTCCGAGATCCTGGAGACGCATCCCCGGACGCTGATGCTCTACGAGGACGTCGGCCTGGTCGAGCCCTTCCGCACCAACACCAACCGCCGGCGCTATTCGCAGCGTGACATCCGGAAGCTGCAGGTCATCCAGCACCTCACGCGGGAGAAGGGTGTGAACCTGGCTGGAGTTCGTCACATCCTGTCACTGTTCGTGGTCGTGAAGAAGTGCGGGCTCCAGCCACCGCCCGATCTTCAGGAGGTCTTCAGCCGCTACTCCGAGATCATCTGACCGCTTTTCTCTCAGCGATCTCAGATCCCAGCTTGACGGCGGCGAAAACCCCAACGTTAGAATGGGCGAGGCCTTTGCTGGCAGGCCCCTCAATCAGCCCTCCCTCCTTTCTTGAGGGTCCTCGGCGCCGTGCGCCGGGGACCTTCTCTTTTGTCGTGGGGGAGGCAGGCCTTGGTGTCTCCCTCCCCCTTGCGGGGAGGGTTAGGGAGGGGGTCTCTACTTGAGTCTCAGCCGGGTCGGGGTCGACCTGACCGCCTGCTGGCGGCAGCGGATCGGGATGGTCACGGTGACGCTGGAGCTGACGAGGCATATGCTGCGGTCGGCGGGGGAGAGGCGGCTGGTTCTGTTCGCCAGCCGGGAGCGGCCGGATGGGTTCGAGCAGGCTGACGCCGAGTTCGTGCTCTCGCCCTACCGCCACGAGGTGCTGAACAAGCTGGTCTGGCTGCCGCCGGCGGAGGTCAGGGCCGACCTCGACGCGGTGCTCTATCCCTACTGGCCCTCCCCGCCACGGCGGCTGCGCGGGTCCCCGCCCGCCGCGATGTTCGTCCACGACCTGGCCTTCCGCGTGCGGCCGGAAGAGGTGCCCTGGCAGCAGCGCGCCTACCTGGGCAGCATCCTGGCTCCGGCGCTGCGCCGGGCGGCCGCCGTCCTGGTTCCCTCCGAAGTGACCCGCAGCGACCTGCTGGAGCACTATGCGTTGCCGGGGCTGGCCGATCGTGTCCACGTGGTCACCCCCGGCGTGGGTCTCGGCTCGGTGCGGCCAGGAGCGCTCCCCGAGGGCCTCTCCGAGGGCTTTCTGCTGGCGGTGGGCACCATCGAGCCCCGCAAGAACTACCCCCGGCTGCTCGCGGCGTACCGCCGCCTGAAGGCACGCGGCGTGACGGTCCCTCTGGTCGTCGTGGGCAGGGTCGGCTGGGCATACGGCGACGCCCTGGATGAGCTCCGAGCCGAGCCGGGCGTCTGCTTGCTCGGCCACGTCGACGACGCAACCCTGCGGGCGCTCTACCGGTCGGCCGCCGCCCTCGCACTGCCGAGCCTCTACGAGGGCTTCGGGCTGCCCCTCCTGGAGGCGATGAGCGAGGGCTTGCCGGCCCTGGCCGGGGCGGCCGGAGCGCTTCCGGCACTTGCCGGCGACGCGGCCCTGCTTGTGAACCCCCTCGACGTGGAGGCGATCAGCGATGGCTTGGGCCGGCTCCTCGAGGACGAGAGGCTGCGGCAGCGGCTCTCCATAGCCGGCCGCCTGCGGGCCGGTCAATACAGCTGGGAGGCGGCGGCCGCGGCGACCTGGCGGATCCTGGAGCGGATAGCATGAAACCTGGCTTGGGAGAGTTCGAGCCCGTGAGAGTCCTGGTGCGGCGGTCCGGCGCCGATGAGCCGGTCGCGGACCTGCTCCGCTTCCTGGAGCGCACGGGCCGTTTGCACGTGGAGGTGGCTGCCGCCGTGCGGCCGGGACCCCAGCAGGTCGTGCTGGTCGCCGGCCGGACGCCGCCCGAGGATGATGAGCTGGCGGTGCTGGAGCGTCACCTGCGGGCCGGCGGCGGCCTGGTGGTGGCGGGCCCGGCGGTGGCCGCGTGGAGCCGCAACGCCCGCTTTGCCGCCATGGCGGGCTGGTCGCCGGGTGAGCCGGGGCCGGCGAGCGAGCTGAGGCTGCAGCCCACTCCAGGCGGCGCCATCTCGGACCGGCTCGGGCCCGAGCTGCGCCTGCGAGACCGGATCTTCCTCGGTGAGGCGCCGGCCGAGGCCGTGCCGTTGCTCTCGGTGCCGTGGCATTACGGCGTCCACGTGGCCGTCTTCAGCCAGCCGGTGGGAGCCGGGCGCTGCCTCTTCTTCGGGCTTGGCAACGAACCCGAGAGCTGGTCCGAGCCCACGCTCCACCGCCTGCTCTACCGCTCGCTGCGCGTCGCCGCCGGGATGAATCCCGCTCCCCCCCTGGGCGTCGGTCTCTACGGCTTCGGGGCCATCGGGCGCGAGCACGCGCAATCGGCCAGGGCGGTCGAGGGACTGGAGCTGCGCGCGGTCTGCGACCGCTCGGCGGGGCGTCGCGACGAAGCCTCCCGGCTCTTCGACGTGCGCACCCACGCGGACGGGGACGGACTGCTGGCCGACCCGGACGTTGAGCTGGTGGTCGTCGGGGTGCCTCCGGTGCTGCACGCCCAGGTGGTGCTCGAGTGCCTGGCCGCGGGCAAGCACGTCGTATGCGAGAAGCCGTTCGCCCTGCGCCTGGAGGAGGTCGAGCGGATGCTGGCCGCGGCGTCCGAGACGGGGCGCGCGCTGACCGTCTACCAGAGCCGGCGCTGGGACCCCGACTTCGTCGCCCTGCGTGGTGCGGTCAGCTCCGGTGCCATCGGCACGCCGTTCTACATGGAGTCCTTCATCGGCGGCTTCGGACATCCCTGCAGCTACTGGCACAGCCACGAGCCGATCTCGGGCGGCACCATCTACGACTGGGGCTCGCACTACTTCGACTGGCTGCTGCAACTGTTCCCGTCCCCCGTCACCACCGTGAGTGCCGCCGCGCAGAAACGGGTCTGGCACGACGTAACCAACTCGGACCAGGTCCGCGTGGACCTCAGCTTCGCCGGCGGCGAGCAGGCGAGCTTCCTGCAGTCGGACGTCGCCGCCGCGCTCAAGCCCAAGTGGTACCTGCTGGGGACGGCCGGCGCAGCGGTAGGTGATTGGCGGCGCGAGTCGGTCCGGGGGCGAAGCTGGACCGGAGACCTGGTCGAGGAGCGGCTGCAGCCCTCGGAAGCGCCGGCGCTGGTCTCGCTGCACCGGCCCGACGGCGCCGGGGGAGCGCACGTCGAGGTGCTCTCGCTATCTCCCCGGGAGCCGGACGGCTTCTACCGCAACCTCGCAGACCACCTCATGCTCGGGGAGCCGCTCGCGGTGACCCCGCAGGAGGCGGGCAGGAACGTCGCCGTGATGGAGGCCGCGGCCCGCTCCATCGCTTTGGGCGGACCGGTCGAGGTCCAGGTTTGACGCGGCCGTTGCGCTGGGGGGTACTCGGCGCAGCCTGGATCGCCGACCGCGCCGTGATCCCGGCTCTACGGGCGGCCGCCGGCTGTGAGCTGGTGGCGATCGCAGCGCGAGAACCGGAGAGGGCCGCCGCGATGGCCAAGCGCCACGGCATAGAGCGCGTCCACGCCGGCTACCGGGAGCTTCTCGACGACCCCCAGGTGGACGCGGTGTATCTGCCGCTGGCCAACAACCTCCACAAGGAGTGGACGCTGCGTGCTCTTGCTGCCGGCAAGAACGTCCTCTGCGAGAAGCCGCTCGGCCTGAACGAGGCCGAGGGCGAGGAGATGGCCGCCGCCGCCGGCGCCGCCGGGCTCCTGCTGATGGAGGCGGCCATGTACCACTTCCATCCCCGCATGCGTGAGCTCGTCGCCTCCTTCGAGCAGGAGCGGATCCGCCACGTCTACACCAGCTTCGGCTTCACGATCAGGACCGCCGGAAACTACCGGCTGCAGCGGGAGCTGGGCGGGGGGGCCCTGCTGGACGTCGGCTTCTACGTGGCTGACGTCGCCCGCTGGCTGCTGGGCGAGCCGGACCGGGTGGAGGCCATCGTGCATGAGGACGGTGTCGACATGTCCTGCTCAGCGCTCCTCGGCTTTCCCGGGGGAGCCCATGCCAGCCTCTTCTGCAGCTTCGAGTCACCCGAGGTCCAGGAGCTGCTCGTCGTCAGCGACGAGCGGGTGGTCCAGATGCAGCGGCCCTTCAGCGCCTGGCGAGACCCCCATGACCCCTACCAGGTGATGGTCGAAGAGTTCTCCAGGGCCGCCCAGGCCGGCGAGCCCGGGCCGCTGCCGCTGGAGAGCACGATCGGCACGCTGCGTCTCCTCGACCGCATCCGCACCGCCGCCAAGGCCGACTAGTCAGAGAGAAGATCCTCCCCCCGCGGCGCGGGGGGAGGAGATGACCTCCCTAGGCCGCCCCTGCCTTGAGGCGTTCGTGGTGGCGGCGGGCCTTGGCGCGGTTTCCGCAGATCTTCATGTCGCACCAGCGCCGGGTGCGGTTGCGGGAGGTGTCCAGGAAGAGCCAGCCGCAGCCGCGGCCCTCGCAGACCCGGATGGTGGAGATCGGCCCCTCGGTGAGCAGGTCGGCCGCAGACCGGGCCACAGGCCAGAGCATCGAGTCCAGCGCCTTGCCGCCCTGCGCCCAGACCCAGGTGAAGCCGGAATCGGTGGGCACCACCTGGGAGCGCGCCATGGCGCTGGCCAGCTCCTGGTTCAGCGCCTCCAGCCAGGAGGGACGCACCCGCTTGCCCTCGGCGATCGCGGTGAAGAGCGCCTGCAGCGCGGTTCTCAGGCGCACGACGCGCTCCCACACAGCCAGCGTCTCGGTTGGGGTGCGGGTGGCCAGGCGGCCGAGGCGGGCGGCCTCCTCGGCGTTCAGGACGCCGGCTCGCCAGGCCCAGCCCACGACCTCCGGGTACGTGGAGAAGCGCTCTTCGGGAACCCCGCTCCGGCTGCCGTGGGTGTTGCAGAAGTCCAGGCAGAGACGGCCGCCGACCAGGTCGAACCGGGGCGGGGTGCGGGAGGGCATTGCTTCAGACAAGTGTGGCACCAGAGCCCGCCTAACTGGAATGCGGCCCTTGACAGGTTATCGAGCGGCGTTGCATGCTGCTAACCTCCGAGACCTCCGGGGACTGGTTACCAATGACTCTGGCGGAACAGCGGTTGAACAGCAATCACGGCCGGCTGATCCGCGCCGCCCGCGACGTGCCGCCCTTCCTTCGCCACCTGCCGATCGATGGCTGGGGCTGGACCCCGAGAGACGTCCTGGCTCACGTCCTGGCCTGGCAGGAAGAAGCGCTCCGCCGCTTCCGGGACCCCAGCGCGCGACCGCTCAGGCGGGAGGAGATCGACGACTGGAACGAGGAGGCTCGCGAGCGCATGGAAGACCTGCGCTGGGATCAGATCCTTACCCGCATCGAGTCGGCACACCAGGCCCTGAAGCCGTACCTGTCAGACGAGGCCCCGAGCTGGCTTGCTGCCTGCACCTACAGGCACTACACCGAGCACACCAGGACGCTGCGCGGCCTGGCTCAGTCCCCGACCACCACCGTGGTGCCGATCGCAGCCCAGTCGTAGAGCTGCGCCAGCGGTCCGTCGATCACGTGCACGCAGCCGTGGCTGCTGTAGGGCCCGTTCTGTGAGCCCGGACCGTAGGAGCTGTCGGGCTGCCAGTTGGCGTTGTGGATGAAGGTACCGTCCCCGATGAACTCCATCGCGTTGTAGACCCAGGTCGGCGGGTAGTAGAAAGGGCTGCCCTGCGGCCACTGGGAGACCATGTGCCAGCTGCGTGCCTTGAGGAAGACGTGGAAGGTGCCGCGCCCGGTCCGCAGCGCCGGCCGGCCTGTGGTGACGGGCGTCCGCAGGTAGGGGCACCCGTTCTCGTAGGCGACGAGCTGCTGGGTGGCAAGGTGGATCTCGATCAGCTTGGAGGGCGCGCCGTCGATGCAGCCGATGCCCTTCAGCGGGAGGCGTCCCTGGCCGGCGGCGTCCAGGTCCTTGAAGAGGGAGTCGGCGGCCGCGGCCACCTTCACCAGGTCGTCGTCGCCGTGGGCCTGGCTGTAGCTCTTCTGGATCTGCTCGGCCTGGGCGGAGTACTCGTCGCCGATCCCGTATCGCAGCGCCTGTGGCAGCAGCTGCGGGATCCTGGCCATGGCAGCCTCGGCAACCTGCCGGGCGTTGACCCGCTGGTCCAGGGTCGAGATGGCGGCCTTCAGCCGGGCCATGACGATCCCGTGCTGGTCCAGCAGGCCGGGGTAGGGTTGGCTCAGATACAGCTGCGCCTCGGCGCTTGTCTGCCAGGCGGGATCGCTGGAGATGCCGGCCCTGGCTGCGGCGGCCGCGAGCGACTGCAGCCTGTCGACGCCCTGGACCACGTCGCTGGGAAGGCCGCCGGTCAGCCCGCCCGAGCTCGCCGCCAGGCGGTCGCGCAGCATCCTGGTTCGTTCCGCCTGGGCCTGCCAGCGGACCGCGAGCCGCGCGTAGTCGATCGGTTCCCGGGCGGCGCCCAGCGCGACCAGCCCGTCGTAGTAGACGCGGTCGTTGGGTCCGGCGACGTCCCGCAGCTGAACCAGGGCGGCCTGGGCCCGGGATCGGGCGGATGTGCGCGCACGGCCGGCCTCCTGGCGGGCCTGCGCTTCCAGGTCATCGAAGGGGTCGCCGAGCGCTGCGCCGGAGACCGCGGCGTAGGGCAGCGTGCCGGCCCAGCGCCGGTCCAGGGCACGAAGGCTGGCGCGCGAGGGAGCCAGCGCCGCGCTGGGGACGCCCTGGGCCTCCGCGGACCGCCAGGCCTGCTCGAGCTGAAGGGAGCGGACGTAGAAGACGGCCGTGTTCGCGGCCCCCACCTGCGCGACGAACCCAGCCGCTACGAGCACGGCCAGCACCGCAGCCTTCATGAAGTCGCTTCTTGAAACGCCGCGCACGGGCCGCGGTTACGCGGGGTTGGACGGACCCGCTCCCTACCCTCCCCGCAAGGGGAGGGAGATTCCAAGAAGTCCTCCCCCCGCCTGCGGGGGGAGGTTGGTGGGGGGCCTGTCAGACCCGCGCCGTGGCTGGTTCGGTGCTCGGTGTGACCGGGGCGGGGGCGGAGGATGGTACCGGGATCACCTGGCGGAAGCTCCTGAGGGCCTGGTCCCAGTCGGCCAGGAGCTCGGCGGCCCGGCGGCTGCCGGTGCGCTGCAGGTGCTCCTCGACAAGCCCGCGCAGCAGGTCGGCGTCCTCGGACGGTACCGCCCGAACGCAGACGCTGTCGGAGTTCAGCTGGCGCCACTCCCGGATGTAGGCGACGCCGCCCGTCATGCCGGCTCCGACGTTCCAGCCGAGCGGGCCGAGCGCGACCGCGACGCCGCCGGTCATGTATTCGCAGAAGTGGTCGCCCGCGCCCTCGAGGACCGCCACCGCGCCCGAGTTGCGGACGCAGAAGCGCTCGCCGGCGCGGCCGCCCAGGAAGAGGCTACCACCGGTGGCGCCGTAGAGGCAGGTGTTGCCCGCGAGCACCGGGTCGCTGGAGCCGTCCTCGGCCGATGGCCTGATCACCAGGACGCCGCCGCCCATGCCCTTGCCCACGTAGTCGTTGGCCTCGCCTTCCAGCACCAGCTCGACGCCGTCGGCAAGCCAGGCGCCGAAGCTCTGGCCGGCGCTGCCCTGGTAGCGGCGCCGCTCATCGCGCAGCTCGGCGCCGACGGCTCGGGCCGAGTTGTCGATCTTCCCGCTGGGCGGCGAGGGCGGCGGCGGCTCGCCGTTGCGGGCCCAGAGCCGGCGCCGGGGCGCATCATCACCGGCCGGCGAGCGAAGCGCGAAGCTCATATCCAGCCCGAGCTCCTCCGCCTCGGGGAGGGCCTGCAGCAGCTCGACCCGCCCCACCACCTCGTCGATCGACCTGGCCCCAGCCTGAGCCAGGTGCTCGCGTGCCTCTTCGGCGATCAGCGTCAGGTAGTTGACGACGTGCTCGGGCCGGCCCGTGAACTTGGCCCGGAGGTCCTCGCGCTGTGTCGCGATGCCGGTCGGGCAGGTGTTGAGGTGACACTGCCTGGCCATGTCGCAGCCGAGCGCGACCAGGACGCCGGTGCCGAAGCCGAACTCCTCGGCGCCCATCATCGCCGCCACCACGATGTCCCTGCCGCTCCGGATGCCGCCGTCGACGCGCACCGAGAGGCGCTCGCGCAGCGCGTGCTCCACCAGCACCTGCTGCGTCTCCGCCAGCCCCAACTCCCAGTTCACGCCGGCGCTCTTGATCGAGGAGAGGGGAGAGGCGCCGGTGCCCCCCGAGTGGCCGCTGATCAGGACGTAGTCCGCCTTGGCCTTGCTGACCCCGGCGGCGATGGTGCCCACGCCGGCCTCGGCGACCAGCTTGACGCCGATGCGCGCCCGCGGGTTGGCCGCCTTGAGGTCGTGGATCAGCTGCGCCAGGTCCTCGATGGAGTAGATGTCGTGGTGAGGTGGCGGCGAGATCAGCTGCTGGCCCGGCTGCGCGTGCCGGAGGCGGGCGATCAGCTCGGTGACCTTGAGCCCGGGCAGCTGGCCGCCCTCGCCCGGCTTCGATCCCTGCGCGATCTTGATCTCCAGCTCCTGGGCGCGGCGCAGGTACGCCGGCGTGACGCCGAAGCGGGCCGAGGCCACCTGCTTGACCTTGTTGTCCAGGCGTGGCCCGGGCTGCTCGTAGCTGTCCGGATCCTCGCCGCCCTCGCCGGAGTTGGAGCGGCCGCCGATCTCGTTCATGGCGGCCGCCAGCGCCGAGTGCGCCTCCGGTGACAGCGCGCCGAGCGACATCGCCGTGGAGATGAAGCGCTTGCGGATCTCGGTCGCGGGCTCCACCTCTTCCAGTGGCACCGGCTGCGCCGCGGCGCGGATCTCCAGCAGGTCGCGAAGCTCCTGCGGCCCGTCCATCGACGACAGCTGCCGCCAGCGGGCGTATTCGGCCGCATCGGCGGTCTGGGCCGCCTTCTGAGCCGCACGCACCGCCAGCGGGTTGTACGCGTGGAACTCGCCGGCCTTGCGGAAGCGGACACGACCGTGGTCTGTCAACGCATCCTTGCCGGACGGTTCCTCGGCCGGCTCCCAGGCCTCGGCCTGCCACCGGCGCAGCTGCCCCTCCACGTCCCCCAGGCTCTTGCCGCCGACCCGGGAGGGCACACCGGGAAGGCAGAGCTCCATCACCTCAGCGCCCAGCCCGAGCGCCTCGTAGACCTGCGCCCCGCAGTACGAGGCCACGCAGGAGATCCCCATCTTGGCCATCACCTTGAGCAGCCCGTGCTCCAGCGCATGGCGGTAGCTCCGCTGCGGGTCGTCCACCTCCTGGAGCTCGGCCGTGGCCAGGGCCAGGTAAGGGTGCACGGCGCTGGCGCCGGTGGTGATGAGACAGGCGATGTCGTGCACGTCCAGGGCGTCCCCGGCGATGGCCAGGACGTCCTTCTGCATCCGCTGGCCGGCCCTCAGCAGGGCCTCGTGGACGGCGCCGACCGCCAGTACCATCGGAACCGGCAGCCGGCGGGGGCCGGCGCAGCGGTCGCTGAGCGCGATGATGCCGGGAGAGCTGTGGACGGCCTCCCGGCCGAGCCTCTCCAGCGCGCCTCGGAGGTCCTCGCCCTCGTCCACGCTGGCGTCCAGGACGGTGGCCGACTCCAGCACGCGGGCCAGCTCGCCGGGACCCAGGAGCGGGGAGTCGAGCTCCAGCAGCGCGCCGGCGTGGTCGAGGGTGGCCGGGTGCAGCCTCCGGCGGAGGTCGTCGCCGGCCGCGTTCTCGGGCGCCAGCGTCCGTCCACGCGCCCCAAGCGTGACCCGCAGCGACATCACCGACCGCTCCCGCAGCGAGTCGATGGCGGGGTTGGTCACCTGTGCGAAGCGCTGGCGGAGGTAGTTGTAGAGCCGGCGCGGCGTCCGTCCCAGGACGCCGATGGGGGTGTCGTCGCCCATCGACCAGGTCGGCTCGATGCCGCTCTCGACCATGGTCTGGAGGACCATCTTCACGTCCTCGGCGCCCCAGCCATGCATGCGCTGCAGGCGGACCAGGTGAGCGGGGACCTCTGTGGCCGAGTGCCGCCGCTCGATGGGCAGCAGGACCCGGTCTGCGAGCAGCCCGTAGTCGTGCCGGGAGGCGACGTGCTCCTTGGCCTCGCCGTCGCGGTAGACGCTGCCCTCGGTCAGGTCTACGAGGAGCAGCTGGCCCGGGCCCAGGCGGCCTCTTTCGACCACCTCGGCGGGCTCCAGGGGCACCACGCCCGCTTCCGAGGCCGCCACCACGGTCTGGTCTCGGGTGACGGCGTAGCGGAGCGGCCGCAGCCCGTTGCGGTCGAGGGCGGCACCCGCCAGCCTGCCGTCGCTGAAGGCCAGAGCGGCCGGCCCGTCCCAGGGCTCGAAGCGGGTGGACTGGAAGCGGTAGAAGTCGCGAACCGGCGGCGCCAGGTCACCCCGCCCGTCCCAGGCGTCGGGCACCAGCGTCATGAGCGCCTCGGCCGGGTCGAAGCCACGCCGGACCAGCAGCTCCATCGCGTTGTCGAGGGAGGCCGAGTCGGAGCCCTCGGGCCAGATGGCGGGCTGAAGCTCGGTCGGCAGCTCCACCTCGCGGGCCCGCATCCAGGCCCGGTTTCCGCTCACGGTGTTGATCTCGCCGTTGTGGGCGAGGAGGCGGAAGGGCTGTGCCAGCCGCCAGTCGGGAAGCGTGTTGGTCGAGTATCGCTGGTGGAAGACGGCGACCTGGCTCTCCACCGCCGGGTCCTGGAGGTCGAGGTAGAAGTCGGCGAGGCAAGGGCCGGCCATCAAGCCCTTGAAGACGATCGTGCGGCAAGAGCAGGAGGGCACATACATCCTGATGCCCTCCCGCTCACCCTCCCTCTCGGCGAGCCGCCGGGCTCGGAAGAGGAGCTCTTCCCAGCGCTCCTCTGACGAGTCGGGCCGCTCTATCACGGCGTGCCAGATCTCGGGCATGCTGCCGCGCGCCCGCTCTCCCAGGGCCGCGGGCTGCAGTCGGGGCCGCCGCCAGTCGACCAGCCGCATGCCCTGCTCGGCGATCGCGCGCTCCAGCGTGGCCCGCGCCCTCTCGTCCCACTCGAAGAGGACCGCCACCGCCGAGTCTCCGAAGAGCCGGCGGGGAACCTGAATCAGGAGACCGGCACCGTCTCCGCTCTTTCCGTCGGCGTCCAGGCCGCCTCGGTGACCCAGTCGGGCCAGCGCCAGCGCGCCCAGCTCCACGACACGGTGGCTGGGGGCGCGGCCGGGCGTGGCGACGAAGCCCATGCCGCAGGCCGCCCGGTCGACGGGAACGCTGCCTGCCCAGGCAGCGCGCGGGGACGCTGAATGTTCGGAGTGAGACATCCAATCGCCGAGCCTAGGGCTCGGTGGGCTAAAAGCTCTAGTCGGTCCGCCCTAAATCTCGCGGTTCTTTGTCGTAGCTCTGCTACAAACCCAGGAGGCCTTGGACCCGTAGCGCCACGGCCAGGTTCAGTCGGGTCTCGGAGTCGTCGAGCTCCACTCCCGACACCTCGCGGATGCGGTCGAGCCTGTAGCGCAGCGTATTCGGGTGAATCCGCAAGCGGCGTGCGGCGGCCTGCTGCTCGCCCGTCTCCAGGAAGGCCTTGAGCGTCGGCATCAGGCTGCCTCCCCGCGCCCTGTCGTGCTCTGCCAGCGGGCCCAGGTGCCGCTTCACGAACTCGACCAGCCGGTCGTCGCTCACGCCGGCCAGGAGGCCTGTGAGGCCGACCTCGGGGACCGCCACCACCTGGCCCCAGCGTTTGAAGCGGGCCAGCGTGTCCATAACGGCGCGAACCTCCCTCTGCGCCGTCTCCACCCCGGTGGGCGCCGCGACCGGGGCGCTGTAGCCGACCGAGACCGTGAAGCCCGGCTTCCATTCGGAGACCACCTCGCGAACCTGGAGCGCGACGCCGTTGACCCGTGCCTGGTAGTCGGTGCCGTCAGGCCCCAGCGGCAGCAGCGCCTGCACCTCGTCGGAGCGAGGGTGGATGAGCGCCCGCGGAAAGGCGGCCCGCATCACGCCCGACACTCGCCGCAGAAGCTCGCGCTTGAGGCCCTGGATGGCGTCCTCGCTCACCTGCTTCATGCGCTGGAAACCGCGGAAGTCGTCGACATCGACGACCATCAGCACGTGGAGGCCTGCCAGCGGATAGCCGAGGTGGCGCGCCCGGCGCTGAGCCGCGGCCTCGTCGCCGTAGGTGTGCTTGATCAGGTCGTCCAGGAACTCGCCGCGCAGCCGGCCCTCGACCTCTGCCACCTCGCGCTCCTTGCTCAGCGCCAGCGCCATCACGATCCCGGCCTGCTCCACCGCCATGAAGGCGAGCTCCTCGTTGGCGGGTGGGTGGTCGAGGACCGAGATGACGCCCAGCAGCTGGTTGGCGGCCAGGATGGGCGCGATGATCCGCCCGCGGTGCATGCCCAGGTGCGGGAAGGCGGGCACCTTGACCGGGTGCCGGCTCTCGGTGACCTCTCGAAGCGTCCGCTGGATCTGGGGATCGAAGAGCACGCGGGGCGGCGTGCCCTGGCGGGCGATCGTCTCCCGGCGGTGGGGGTCGTTGGCCGAGCCGCCGGCGTGCGCCAGCAGGTGAAAGGACGCGTCCTCTACCGCCACCGCGCTGTCCAGGAGCTCGGCCAGCGTCTTGCAGATCTCGTTCACGCCCTTGCCGTCCAGCACCAGCTCCGTGAAGCGGTTGTGGATCTCGAACGAGCGCTTGAGCCGCCAGTGCTCGGCGTTGATGATGCGCTCGAGCAGCGGCTCCATCAGCTCGCTCCAGGCGACGTCCTGCCCGATCGTGAAGAGGGGGAGCGAGACCCGGTCCGCCTCCTGGGCCATCTGCTCGGGCAGGTCGGTGAGGTAGCGGCCCAGCTTCACGACCAGGCCAGAGCCGCCGCTTGCCAGCACGGTCTCGACCAGGTCGGCCTGCGCCACGGGGTCGTCCTTTATGGGGAAGCCGGTGGTCAGCAGGAGCTCGTTCTGGCGCAGCCGGCGAGCCGTCTCCGGCGTCTCCATGACGCGGACCCATTCGATGACCCTGTCCAGGCCGTTTCGGCCCGCTATGAGCTGGGCCTGGGCGAAGCCGCCGAATGCCATCGCCTCCCGCACGGTCGGCGGAGGCACGTTCTCCGGGTGGGCGGGCCGCCCAGCCTCCGCTAGAGCCATCTTCGACATTATCGTATGAGCTGTTGGGCACAATCTGACGGCTTAAGGTTTTGTGACTCCTCAACTAGTTCAAAGAGCCCAGGCAGGCCTAACCTGAGGTGGCTATGGTTGAGGAGGAGGGCCCGATCTGTCCCCGTCACTCTGGAGAGGTGCACATGCGGCTTCGTACGATCCACTCCGACCACTCGAGACCCGACAGGCTGCTCGGGCTCTACGAGTGTCCCGA
>JALYYF010000246.1 GCA_030946725.1 Candidatus Dormiibacterota bacterium | reverse complement strand
CGGCGTAGACCATCCAGAGGACGACGGTGGAGGTGAAGCGGGCATCCCAGGTCTGGCTCGGGTCCCAGTTCCAGATCGGCTTGGCCCAGATGATGCCGAGGGCGATGGTGTTGGTGGTGAAGACCAGGCCCACCAGGGCGGCCGCCCGCGCCAGCCGGTCCGCCCGCGGGCTGCCGCGCCAGAGCACGAAGGCGCTGCCGGCCGCCACCAGCCCGAAGCAGAGGAAGGCCGCGATGGCCGACGAGACGTGGACGTAGAAGATCCGCTGCACCTGGCCCTGCAGGGCGTCCTCGGGCGCGTAGAGGAAGATCGCCGCCGCCGCCAGCAGCAGACCGGCGACCGCCGCGCCGGCCGCCAGCTCCAGCCCGGCGCCCCTTAACGGCCAGGCTTGACCGCCACCACCGCCCGCCATACGCTGCCGCCGAACACCCCCGGGTGGGGGGTTTGGTGGTGGGGGGCTCTTTGGGGTGGGGCGATCGGTGTCAGTCATCGAGCACGAAGCGGGCGGCCAGGGATGCCACGACAACGAAGAGTATGTCCAAGTCGAGCAGCACCGCGAGCGGCTGCGCCCCCAGGGGCGCCCCGCCCATCGCCGCCTGGACCGCACGGCCCCCGATCACCACGAACGGCACCCACAGCGGCAGCGCCAGCACCGGCAGCAGCAGCTCCCGCGCCCGCGTCTGCGCCGCCAGGGCCGCGAACAGGCAGCCAAGGGCGGCCATGCCGATCGTCGAGAGGAGAACCGCCGCGAACACCGTCACCGACAGCGGGGTGCCCAGGAAGACCGCCATCGCCGGCAGCATGACCAGCTCGCAGACCGCCAGCAGGGCCGCCGCCGCCAGAGCCTTCCCGGCGAAGATCGGCACGGGGCCGGCCGGCGTGAGCAGCATCGCCTCCAGCGTCGCCTGCTCCCGCTCGGCCGCGAAGGTGCGGCCGAATGCGACCAACCCGGCGAAGACCAGCACCAGCCAGAGGATCCCCGGGCTGAGCCGGGGACCGCTCGTCACGTCGAGGTCGAAGGCGAAGTTCGCGATCACCAGGGCCAGGACGACGAATTGAGCGAGCGCCGGCACGAGCTCCCTGCCCCGCCACTCCGTGCGCAAGTCCTTCCCCGCCACGGCGAACACCACGGAGAGAAACCGCACCTCTAGGCCTCCAGCACCCGGAGACCCCAGGGATCACCCCTGTCCCTGCCGGACTGCAGCAGCAGCGCACGCTCGCAGAGCTGCCGTGCCAGCTCCCGGTCGTGGGTTGCCATCACCAGCGTGCGGCCCTCGGCGAGGACGCCCAGCAGCCGCCGCCCCTCCGCGTCCAGGCTGGCGTCCGGCTCGTCGAGAAAGAGCAGCTCGGGGTCGTGCAGCACGGTCCGGGCCAGGGCCAGGCGCTGCTGCTGTCCCCGGGAGAGCAGCTCGACCCGCTCCTCAGCCATCTCCGCCAGCCCGACCTGCGCCAGCCGCTCCGAGACTCGGTCCTTCACCACGCCATGTAGCGTCGCGAACAGCTCGAGCGTCTCCCGCGCGGTGAGGGCTGGATGGAGGCCCGGCTGGTGGCCGAGGTAGCCGATGCGGCCGCGAAGTCTTTCACGCTGGCGGATGGCGTCGAGGCCGAGCAGCTCCAGGTGGCCGGCGGCCGGACGGGCCGCGGTCGCCAGGATGCGAAGCAGAGTCGTCTTCCCGGCGCCGTTGCCGCCCAGGACCGCGAGCCGCTCCCGCTGGCGAACCGCCAGGTTGATCGGCCCCAGTGCCACCCTCGCCCCGAAGCGCTGGACCAGGTCCCTCGCGATGACGGCCGGCGGCGTCATCGAGCCAGCACCGGGACCCGGGCAGCCAGCGGCGGGCTCTCCCCCTGGGGGAGCGGCCGCCCGAGGTGGCCGAGCAGCACGCCGGCCACCAGCAGCGCGCCGCCCGCCCAGATCCAGGTCACCAGCGGATTGACGAAGACGTGGAAGCTGGCCGACCCGTCGGGTGAGGTGCCGGCGAGGACCACGTACACGTCCTCGACCGCAGAGCTGCGGATGGCGGCGCGGGTCAGCGACTGCCCGCCCAGGGCCGGGTAGCTGAGCCGCGCCGGTTCCAGCGTCTCCTCGCCCAGGCTCAGGCGGGCGATGGTTTCCGAATGGTCCCCGACGACCTGCTGCTGGACGCCGTCCAGGGAGAGCACCCGGCCACCGACGCTGACCGAGGAGCCGGGCTTCAGCGTCACATCACGCTGCTGCTGCCAGAAGTGGGAGCCCGCGATCCCGGCCGCCACCAGCAGGATCCCGACGTGCGCGAGGAACGCCCCGTACCGGCGCCGGCGGCGCATGGCCAGGCGAGCGGCCGCGGCCGGCCAGGAACCGGGCAGGCGCCGAGCCCTCAGTGCGCCCCCGACGTAGTCGCTCAGGGCTGTGGCGAGGCCGGCCGCGATCAGGGGCAGGACGACCAGGGCGGCCGGACCGGCCCCCAGCAGGATGAGCAGGAGCAGCGTCAGGCCGGCGGAGGCCAGTGCCGGCCGCAGGTGTCGCAGCCAGCTGAGCCCAGGTCGCCGCCAGGGCAGCTGCGGCCCAAGCGCCAGCAGGGCCAGGACGGCGACCAGCAGCGGCGACGCCACCCGTTCGTAGTAGGAGGGGCCGACCAGCAGCTGGCGGCCGAACATGCCGGAGACCAGCGGCAGGACGGTCCCCCAGAGCACGGCCGCGGTCAGCGCCACCAGGAGCACGTTCTGGAGCAGGAAGGCGCCCTCGCGAGAGACCGTCGGCTGCACCGGTTCGCGGGACGCCAGCAGTGGCGAGCGCCAGGCCAGCACGGCACCCGAGAACACGATCGAGACGGCCAGGAAGCCGAAGAACCAGGGCCCGATCGGGCTGATGGCGAAGGTGTGGACGGAGGGCAGGATGCCGCTGCGCACGATGAAGGTGCCGAAAACGCTGAGCAGGAAGGCCCCGATCACCAGGCCGAGGTTCCAGGTGCGCAGCCGGCCGCGCCGCTCCTGCACCTGCGCGGAGTGGATGTACGCGGTCGTCACCAGCCAGGGCATCAGGGCGATGTTCTCGACCGGGTCCCAGCCCCAATAGCCCCCCCAGCCGAGCACGTGGTACGCCCACCACATCCCGAGCGTCAGGCCCACGCCCTGGAGGGCCCAGGAGAGAAGGGCGAAGCTGCGTGTGCGCGCGATCCAGCTGCCGTCGCCCTCGCCGCTCAGCAGAGCAGCCATGGCGAAGGCGAAGGGGATGGCGAAGGACGCGAAGCCCGCCAGCACGAAGGGAGGGTGGATCAGCATCCCGCCGTCGCGCAGCACCGGGTTCAGCCCCAGGCCGTCCGCCGGGGTGATCCGCAGCACGTCGAAGGGGCTGGCGACGAAGACCAGCACCACCAGGAAGAATCCGGCGACGGCGGCCAGCACGCCGTTGGCGTAAGCCACCAGCCGGAGGTCGGCAGCACGCGCCGAGGCCAGGGAAGCCGAGCCCAGCAGGCCCAGCAGCAGCGTCCAATAGAGCAGGGATCCCTCCTGCCCGCCATAGAAGGCCGCGGCCAGGAGCGGTGTGGGCAGCGAGCGGTCGGTGTGCTCGGTCACAAAGGCGATCGAAAAGTCATGGCTGAGCAGCGCCGAGAGCAGCACGGCAGAGGCCGCGACCAGCGCCGCGGTCGCGCCGTAGAAGAGGCTCCGGGCGGTGAGCACGAGCACCGGGCGCCGGCGCCAGCCGGAGACGAAGGCCAGCGCCCCGCTGGTGAGCATCAGCAGCAACGCCCCAAGCACGAGGGCGGCGCCGAGCGAGGCCAGGGCCATCAGCTGGTGGCCGTCGACCCCGACGAGAAGCGGGAGGGGCACTTGGCCTGCAGTGTCCGGGCGTGGAAAACGCCGTCAGGTTCCAGCCGGCCGTCCACCACCACGCGCGCGCCCGGCCTGAAGATGTCGGGCAGCGTGCCCCGGTAGTCGACCGGCATGCTCTGGCCCTCGGCCGCGGCCGTGAAGTGGACGTGCAGGCCGCCCTCGCTTCTCACCACGTCGTCCTGGACCACGCCGAGCACCCGCACGTTCTGGTCGCTGGGATGCGCCCGCGTCTCCGCGATCGTCTGGTAGTACTCCGCCGAGCTGCCGGTGGCGGTGTAGATGAGGTAGCCGAGGCAGGCCGTCACGACAACCACCAGGCCGAGCCAGCGCACGCGGCTCACCGGACACCCGCCAGCTGCAGGTAGCGTCCGATCAGGGCCGCGGTCAACGGTCCGTCGAAGCGCGCCACGGCGACTCCGTCTCGGTCGATGAAATAAGTCATCGGAGGCTGCACCGCACCGTATGCGGAGGGTATGCCGCTGGCTGCCGGACCGATCGGGTAGGGCAGCCGGTTGCGCTCCTGGAAGGCACGGGCGGCCGCCGGGGCGTCCTTGATGTCGACACCCAGGAAGGCCACCTCCGAGCCCCGCGCCTCCGCCGCCTGCCTGAGTGCCTGCGACTCGGCCTGGCAGGGGGCGCACCAGGAGGCCCAGAAGTTGAGGACCACCGGCCGCCCGCGGAGGTCCGAGAGCCTGGCCACGCCCCCGTCCAGCTGCTGGACGGTGATGTCCGGCGCGGCGCGGCCCAGCAGCGCTGTGCCGGGGTTGGCCGGATGGAGCAGTCCCCAGGCCAGCGCACCCAGCAGCAGCAGGGTACCGGCCGCCGCCGCCGCCCAGGCCAGAGCTCGCCCGCTCATTGCACCGCGGTCCTGGCCGGCGCCAGTCCCTCCAGTGCCTCCAGGACCCGGGCCGGGTCGTCGCCAGGCACATGAAGCGTCATCGCGACCTCGCTCACGCCTACGCTCGCCAGCCCGGCGAGGCGCGAGCGGCACTCCTCCAGGGGACCGATGATGGTGACCAGGTCGATCATCTCGGGAGTGATGGCCGCGCGGGCGTCCTCCCGGCGCCGGTCGAGGTAGAGCTCCTGCACGCGGCGAGCCTCGGCTTCGAAGCCGTAGCGGCAGAAGAGCTCGTTGTAGTAGTTCTTTTCGCGCGAGCCCATGCCACCGATGTAGAGCGCAAGGTGCGGGCGCATGGCGTCGCGGCCGGCCTGGACGTCGTCCGTCACGATCACCGTTTGATAGACGCAGACGGAGACGTCCTCCAGCGTGCGTCCCGCCTTTTCCGCTCCCTTCGCCAGAGCCGGCCGCAGCACGGACTCCCAGTGGCTCGGCGAGAAGAAGACCGGAATCCAGCCGTCTGCCATCTCACCCGCGAGGGCGATTCCGGCCGGCGTCAGCGTGGCCAGGTAGATCGGGACATCGTCCCGCAGCGGGTGAGTGATGAGCTTCAGGCCCATGTCCATGTGGAAGATCTCGCCGTCGTAGCTCAGCCGTTCCCGCCTGAGGATGGTGCGCACAATGTCGATGGTCTCGCGCAGGCGCCTGACGCCGCGCTCGAACCGGACGCCGTGCCAACCCTCGACCACCTGGTGCCCGGACGTTCCGAGCCCCAGCACGAAACGGCCGCCGGAGATGTTGTCCAGGGAAGCCGCGCTCTGCGCGATGAGGGCCGGGCTGCGGCTGAAAACGTTCACTATTCCGGTCCCCAGCTTCAGCCGCTCGGTGTTGCACGCGATCTCGGTCAGCGTCGTGAAAGCGTCCCACCCGTAGGCCTCGGCGATCCAGATCGTGTCGTATCCGAGCCGGTCCGCGGCCCGTACGAAGGCAAGGGTCATCTCGCGCGGGAGGCGGTCGGTGTAGGGCAGCGTCAGTCCCAGCCTCACTCTCGGCAGTTTAGGCTTATGAAAGATTGCGTCGAGTGCTGGGTGTCCTGATGGTCGTCTGCGCCCTGGCGGCGTGCGCTCCGGGAGCGCTGATAGGCCGGGATGACGTGCTGAAGAAGGCCTCGCACGAGAAGGGTGTGACCAACCTCCAGCGGCGCGAAGCGAAGTTGATGATGTGGGACGAGTTCCTCAAGGTCAGCGGCGTCAGCGCCAGCGCGCAGGCACGCCCTCCAGGCAAGCAGCGGGTGTGGGTCGTGGCCGAATCCGGAGACCTTCAGGTGGGCTCCAGCGGTGGCCGCCAGCACTGGGCGATCTTCGTGTACAACGCCGTCAGCGGCTCGCTCATCGGCTTCGTTCCCGGCCCCACCGACGCCGAGGCGAGCGCCGGGCTCGGCAGCCCGGAGTGGCCGGACTACTGGGGGCGCTTCCCCAACTCCGGCTAGCTGAGCAGCCTTCGCGGCAACGCCGGCTGCCGTTGCTACTGTCACGATGATCAACCGGTTGCAGGGACTCGTGTTGGCGTTCTTCGTCTCCGCCGTGGCCACCTTCCTGGCCATCCTGGTGCTCGCGCCGGGAGTCTATGGCGCGGCGCTGCGGCTCCCGCCGGGGACGGGATTGGCGCCGAAGGTGGCCTTCACGTTCGCGCTCTCGCTTTTCTTGCTGCTGCTGGCTCTGGGCGTTGTACGGCGCTGGCGCTGGACCTTCTGGCTGATCGTTGTCGCCTTCGTCGCCGGCGGCGCCCTGCGCATCCCGGCGTCACTGCTCGAGCTGGCCGGGAAGCTGCCCGAGACCGGACCTGCCTGGTACGTAGCCTTGCAGGCGGGCATCGGCGCGGTCCAGCTCGCCATCGGACTTGCCATGCTCGCCGGCTGGCGGCAAGGCGGCCCCTGGGCTATGCCCCGCCGGCCACGCTGAAGGGAGCCGGCGCCGGGAGCGCGTTCTGCTCCGCGATGCGGGCGAAGAGCCAGCCGCTCGGCTTCACCTTTCGTTCTTGCGTCTGCCGGTCCACCCCGATCAGCCCGAAGCGCATCGAATAACCGTGCGCCCACTCAAAGTTGTCCATCGACGTCCAGTGGAAGTAGCCGCGGACGTCGACACCTGCCTGCACAGCCTCCCAGAGCTGCCCCAGCACCCTTAGCAGGAACTCCTGCCGCCTGCCGTCGTCGGCACTGGCGATCCCGCTCTCGGTAACGTAGATCGGCTTTCCGAGCGGCTTCAGCTCCTCGAGCGCCGTCCGCAGCCATTCCGGGCGGATCGCCCAGCCGAAGTCGCTCTGCGGCGCCTCGGGCGGGTTGTACCGGCGCATGAACTGCTCACCGGCCCTCCGAACGTCCATCTCGACCAGCGAGCCCGTGTAGTGGTTGAGGCCGACGTAGTCTGAGGGCGCCTCGATCACCCGGCGCAGCCTCCTCCCCACCGGCCAGCGGTCCATGAACAGCTGGGCCGCGCCGGCCGCCGCACGGTCCCGGCGCCGCCGGCTCGCAGGCAGCATCAGCCACTTGTGATGGGCGAGGCCGGCCGGCACCCCGGGCGTGATCTTCTGCAGCAGCCTGTACGCCGACTCGTGGCCGCGCGCCATGGCGCCGAGCACGCGGTAGACGCCACGCATGTCGCCGCGCTTTCCCGGCGGGAATTCCCCGAACATCCAGCCCTGGAGCGCGTAGATGTTCGGCTCGTTGATCGTGCACCACGCGGCCACCAGGTCGCCGAGCTCCTCGGCCACCCTGCTGACGAATGGCAGCCAGGCCTGCTCGGCGCCTGGGGCCGCCCAGCCGCCCCGGCGCGCGAACCAGGTCGGTGAGGTGAAGTGATGGAGCGTCACCATCGGCGCCATGCCTCGCTCGCGGAGGACCCCGAGCACCTCCCGGTAGTGAGCGATTTCCCGGGCGTCGAACTCCCCGGGGGAGGGTTCCACGCGGGACCATTCCACCGACAGCCGGTGCGCGTTGTTACGCAGCAGCGCGAGAAGGCGGAAGTCCTCTGAAAAGCGACGGTAGTGGTCGCAGGCTGGATCGGCGCTGTCGCCGGTCAGGACGCCGCCGCGGCGCTCGAACTCCCACCAGTCGGAGTTGTGGTTCCCGCCCTCGACCTGGTGTGCGGCGGTCGCGCAGCCCCAGAGGAAGCCTTCGGGAAAGCGGCGCTCCCCCGGGCCCTCGGCCGGCAAGTCAGGTCGAGGCAGCCGGGGCCGCCGCCTGCCGTTCCGGCGCCGGCTTGGGCGGGGGCTCGTAGTTGACGGCCAGCGCCCGACCGTCCTCGTCCAGGTCCACCACCAGCATGCCGGCGCGGTCGACCTGCTTGCGGTAGATCTCACGCTCGTTCTGGGGCCGGCCGTCGAGCACGACCCAGGCCGCCTGCAAGGGGTCGGCGTGGCTGACCAGGGCCGCCGGCTCGCCAGGACGCTCGCGCGCCAGGCGCCGTGCCACGTCGAGCACGCGGCCGCCCAGCCGGTCGGTCGGCTCGTCGCCTGGCACCAGGCCACGGCGCGCCTTGTGGGCGAACCACAGAGGACGCCGGACCGGGATCTGCCAGTAAGGAAGGCCCTGCAGGTACCGGCTGAAGTCGGCCTCGCGCAGCTCCGGGTCCGGGATCAGCGGGAGCGGGGCCGGCAGCTGTCCGTTGATGATGGTCGCCGTCTCGACTGCACGCTCCAGCGGGCTGTGCACGATGCGGGTGATGCCCCGGTCGCGCAGCCGCTGGCCGAGCGCCGCCGCCTGCTCCCGGCCCTTGGCACTGAGCGGGAAACCCTCAAGGTGGCCGTAGAGGACCTTCTTGGGGTTCTCCACGTCGGCGTGGCGGATCAGATAAAGCCGGGTCAGCACCCTGTAAGGCTACCCGCTGCCAGCCACGGGCTTATTGTTCAGCCGTGGAGGAGCAGCCTCCCCTCTTCGATCTGGAACCGGCTTCCGCCGAGTCGGAGGAGCCCGGGCGGCAGCAGGACGCCCCGCTGGCAAGCCGGCTGCGACCCCGACGGTTCGAGGAGCTGATCGGGCAACGCCATGTGGTCGAGACCCTGCGCCCCCTCGCGAGCTCGGGGCACCTCCCGAGCCTGGTGCTCTGGGGGCCTCCCGGCAGCGGCAAGACGACGCTGGCGGCCATCCTGGCGGAGGCGACCGGGGCCCGGTTCGTCAGCCTCAGCGCGGTCACCGCCGGCGTGGCCGACCTCAGGCGGGTGGTTGCCGAGGCGGCCCGTGCTCGCCGCGCCGGTCGCCGCACCGTGCTCTTCGTCGACGAGCTGCACCGCTTCAACAAGGCGCAGCAGGACGCCATCCTGCCTCACGTCGAGGCCGGGACCGTGACGCTGATCGGCGCCACCACGGAGAACCCCTCGTTCGAGGTGATCTCGCCACTGCTGTCGCGAAGCCGCGTCTACCGGCTGGAAGCGCTCGCTCCCGAGGACCTCGAACAGGTCGCCCGTCGAGGGCTGGAGGCGCTCTCAGCCGAGATCGATCCGGACGCGCTGGCCGGGCTGGTCGAGGCGGCCCGTGGCGACGCCCGCATCGCGCTCAACGCGCTGGAGACCGCCGCCGCACTGTCGACCGGCGGCCCGATCACCCTGTCGGACGTCGAGCGAGCGCTGCAGGAGCGCCACCTGCTCTACGACCGCGCCGGCGACATGCACTACGACCTGGCCTCGGCGCTCATCAAAAGCATCCGGGGCAGCGACCCCGACGCGGCGGTGTACTGGCTCGCCCGCATGCTCGAAGCCGGCGAGGACCCGAACTTCGTGTCACGCCGCCTGGTCATCTCGGCCGCCGAGGACGTCGGCCTGGCCGAGCCGGCGGCGCTCACGATTGCGGTCGCAGCCCAGCAGGCGGCGCATTTCGTGGGGATGCCGGAGGCGCGGCTGCCGCTCAGCGAGGCCGCAGTGTTCCTCGCGCGCGCCCCCAAGTCGAACTCGGCCATGCGCGCCTACGCCGCCGCGAGCGCGACCGTGCGCGAGACCGGCAACCTGCCCGTCCCCCTTCATCTGCGCAACGCGGTCACCGGGCTGATGCGGCAGATGGGCTACGGGCGCGGATACCGCTACGCGCACGACTACCCCGGCGGAAAGGTCGAGCAGCAGCACCTTCCCGACCAGCTCTCGGGGCGCCGTTTCTACGAGCCGAGCGACCAGGACCGGCAGCTCTGAGCCCGCCGCCGTGGCGGTGCCGGTCAAATTGCCTCTTGCTGGGGCATCGGGACCATCTAGCATTTAGCGCCGTGGCTGAAGCTCTGCTCATCTTCAAGCCGGACGCCGCCCATCGGCTCGCCGTGCGCGCCGACGTCTGGAGCTGGCTGCGGACGGAACGTGACTGGAAGCTGGTAGCGCTGACCTGGTATCAGCCCCCCGGCGAGCTGGTCCACAGCCACTACGACTTCCTCCAGGGCCGGCCCTTCTTCCCCTGGCTGGTCGACTTCATGACCTCGCTTCCGGTCCTGGTCGGCCGCCTGGACGCGGAGCCGGAAGGGCTCGAGCGAATGCGCTACGAGCTGGGAGAGACCCGCATCCACGAATCCCGCCCGGGCTCACTGCGTGAGCGATACGGCATCGGTGGCGGAGTCAACGTGCTGCACATCTCGGACTCGCCGGAGTCCGGGGCGCGCGAGATCGAGCTCTGGCGGCGCTACCTGCCGCTGGAGGCCCTGGACGCCGATCTGCCGGTGGAGAGCGAGCTGCCCGACCACACCTTCCACCTGCGCTCTCTGGCCAGCCAGTACGCGGCGGGAGTCCACACCGACCTGGCCGCGCAGGAGATCAAGCGGCTGCTTCGAGAAGAGACCGACCTACCGGTGGACGGTTTCGAGGCCCTCACTCGCGTCGTCCTTGGTGCCTTCTCGAGCTGAACCCCAGTCGGCCGGGGCCGTGGACACCGAGAGCGTTTCCGTGAAGAGCTTGCTGTTGGGCACCACGATCCTCTGCCCGTCTTCCCCGCGCATATAGGTGACGCGCATGGCGACCTCGGTGACCACGCCGCGGTAGCCTCCGCTCTCCAGCAGGTCGCCGACCTTGACCGTCTTCTCCATGCCGACGTAGAAGCCTGACACGTAGTTCTTGAAGAGGTCCTGGAGGCCCAGGCTGGTGACGAAGACGGCGACCAGGATCCCGGTGAGACCTACCGCCGCGTTGCCCAGCGCGATGGTCACGAAGAGGAACACGCCGAGCGCCACCAGCGCCACGTAGATGGCGCGCGCCACCAGGACGGCCACGTCCGTGCGCACGTTCTCCCGCGCCATGATCCGGCTCGCCAGCCGGCGGACGAACTGCGCCAGCAGGAGCACGACCAGGAAGGCGACCAGGCCTTGAAGGATGTTGAGGCCGGTACCCAGGAGCCAGGCCACGATGTCGAGCTGGCTCGGCCAGGGGGCGGTCGCCGGAGTCTGGAGAAGCAGAGGGGAGACTACTCCCTCTCCCCCTCTGACCTCTCCTGGGCAGCCTCGGCCCCCTCGGGGGCGGCCTCCGCGGCTTCGGCAGCCGCCTCCTCCTCTTCCTCGGCCGCGCTGACCCTCCGGGCCGCCAGCTTGACCACCAGCTCCTCCGGGTCCACGACGGCCGTCACGCCGTCGGGCAGCGTCAGGTCGGAGACCCGGATGCCGGCGTCCACGTGGTCCAGGCCGCTCACGTCGATCTCGATCGCCTCCGGTATCGCCTCGGGCAGGCACTCGACCCGGAGCGTATGGAGGATCTGGAGGACGTCGGCCTCTCCCATCTTCACCGGCTGGGCCTCACCGCCAACGACGACCGGGACCTCCACCTGGAGCTTTTCGAGGAGGCTCACCTGGTGGAAGTCGACGTGCAGGGGAGTGTTGCGGCGCGGGGAGATCTGGACCTCCTTGACCAGCACCTTGTTGGCGCGGCCGCTGCCGATCACGAGGTCGATCAGCTGTGTCTTGCCCGCGCGGGAGAAGACCCGGTCGAACTCGTGGGCGTCCAGGTCGATGTTGTTCGCAGGCGTACGGTGGCCGTACACCACGGCCGGCAGGCGGCCCTCGTGGCGAAGCCGCCGAGCGGCCTTGCCCGTGATCTCTCGGTTGTTAGCTGTCAGTCGCATCTTGCTCGTTCAATACCCTACTTGAAGCTGAGGGCACCGGCGCCGACGATGGGAGTGGAGGATCGGAACCTGTACTGCCGCTCTGGCGTTCCCACCATAACAAGTCGATGTCGTCGCTAACCAGCCGGCGCTGGCTCGTCTTGGTGAGCGTACTGGTCGCCGTCGGCGTGATCGCCGCCGTCATCGGGGTCACGGACTACGCCGCGGCTCGTGCCTCGAGCCGCTACGACCACGAACGGACGCAGCTCTCCGCCGACCTGCGCGCGGCTCAGACCCAGGGCTACACGGCGCAGGACCTGGCCCCCGTCGCGACGCAGTTCCAGTCGCTTCAAGCGGAGTCGGAGCCGGTTCTGCCCCTGACCAGGGCGCAGTTCGACGACCAGAGGGCGAACCGAGTGGCCTCGCTGGAAGCGCAGCTCAAGACGCTGCTGAAGGTGATGCTGCTGAAGGCTCAGACCGACGCGGCCACGGAGCTCGCCCGCGCCAGGGCCGGGATCGATCGCAACCACAGCCTGGGCACGGACGAGGCGGACCTGACCGCGATGCGGCAGCGCCTGGACAAGATCGCTCAGGAGCAGGGCGCGGCGCACACGCTGAGCGAGTACCGCGCCGCCGACGCGCAGGCGAGGGGCCTGGTGACCGACGTCAACGGGCTCGCCGCCGCCCAGGAGGCCCAGAACCAGGCACTGGCGCAGGCCGCGGACCAGCTGCGGGGCCAGAGCGGGGGCAACGCCGACGCCGTGCGGAAGGCCGGCACCGACGCCGTGGCCAACGGACGCAACGACGCGGCCGCGGCGGCCTACCTGAACAAGTCCTCGCCTTTCAAGGGCTTCGACGCCCTGAACAGGCTCTATGCGCGGCTGGATAAGTACGAATCGATGATCGCCTCCAGCGACCCGGGCCAGTCCGCCCTGGGAGCGGCGGGCTCCCAGCTGGTGGCCGGCCAGCTCCATGACGCGCTGATCGGCGGCCTGCCCGCGAAGGCCATCCTCATCTCCTACTCAGCACAGCACCTCTGGGCGTACGAGAACGGCAAGCTCGTCCAGGACACTCCTGTCACGACGGGGCGCCCGGCGCTGCCCACGGATCTCGGCCCGATGAAGGTGCTCAAGAAGGATTCCCCCTGGAAGATGCATTCGCCCTGGCCCAAGGGCTCGCCGTACTGGTACCCGGACACCGTCGTGAAGATGGTTGTCTGGTTCACCAACACCGGGGAGGGCCTGCACGACGCCGATTGGCAGCGCTGCTGCTGGGGGCCCGGCTCCCAGTACACCGGCAACGCCAGCCACGGATGCATCCACCTCCCGGACAACGCCGAGAGCTTCATCTACCACTGGGCCGACGTCGGGATCCCCGTCGTCGTCTACCAGGGCGACGGCTCCGCCGTGAACCAGCAGCTCTCCAAGATCACCACCGACGACCACGGCAACCCCTTCAGCGGCCCCAAAGGCGTGTAGACGATGCGGGGAAAACAGGTTTCCCCCCCCGCCCCCTTCCGCAAAGTACCGTTTGGGAGTCGCCGGGAAGGAGCAACTCATACGGCCGGAGTGAATCCGGCCTCTCCAGTGACGTCTCAGCCCCAATATCTCCCTCCCCCTTGCCTTGCGGGGAGGGCAGGGAGGGGGTCCTACTGAGCTCCCTTCCCGGCGGCGTCCGGAAAGCGCTGGCGCAGCCACTCCACGATCTCCTGGAGCGGCGTGCCCGGCGTGAAGATCTCAGCCACTCCCAGCCTTTTCAGCTCGGCCACGTCCTCGTCGGGAATGATGCCGCCACCGAACACGACGATGTCCGTCGCCTGCCGCTTCTCCAGCTCGTCCAGTACGGCCGGGAAGAGCGTCATGTGCGCGCCCGAGTGCAGCGACAACCCGATCACCTGGGCGTCCTCCTGGAGCGCCGCTCCGACGACCATCTCGGGTGTCTGCCTGAGCCCGGTGTAGATCACCTCATAGCCGGCGTCGCGGAGCGCGCGGGCGACCACCTTGACGCCCCGGTCGTGCCCGTCCAGCCCCACCTTCGCCATCACGATCCGGACCGGCGTGGACGGTGCCCGGGAAGCCACCCTCAGATGACCGCCTTCTCGGTGTAGAGACCGAAGACGTCCACCATGGCCGCCATGATCTCGCCCTCCGTGCAGTAGGCGCGGACCGCCTCCAGGATGTGCGGCATCAGGTTCTCGCGAGGCTCGGCCGCGGCCTTGCGCACCTGTTCGAGCGCCCTGCCGGCCCTGGCCGCGTTCCGGCGCCGGCGGACCTCGCGGACCCGCTCGACCTGCTCGTGCTCCAGCTCCCGTGGAATGCGCAGGATCTCCAGCTGGTCCTCCTCATTGCCGGCCGTGAACTCGTTAACGCCAATCACGATCCTCCGCTTCTGCTCCAGCTCGGTCTGGTGCCGGAAGGCGGCGTCCGCGATCTCCTTCTGCATGAAGCCGGCCTCTATGGCCGGCACCACGCCGCCGAGGGCGTCGATGCGCTCGAAGTATTCCTCGGCGGCATCCTCCATGCGCTGGGTCAACTCCTCGACGAAGTAGGAGCCGCCCAGCGGGTCGACCGTGCCGGCCGCGCCCGTCTCGTGCGCCAGCAGCTGCTGCGTCCGCAGCGCGATGCGGGCCGCCCTGTCGGTGGGCAGGCCGAGCACTTCGTCCATCGCGTTGGTGTGCAGCGACTGGGTCCCTCCGAGCACCGCCGCCAGACCTTCCAGCGCCGTCCGCGCGATGTTCAGTTCAGGCTGCTGCGCCGTGAGCGAGACACCGGCCGTCTGCGTGTGGAAACGGAGCTTCCACGATCTCTCGTCCTGCGCGCCGTATCGCTCCCGCATGTGGCGGGCCCAGATGCGGCGGGCCGCACGGAACTTGGCGATCTCCTCGAAGAAGTCGATGTGGGCGTCGAAGAAGAACGAGAGGCGGGGCGCGAAGTCGTCCACCTTCATTCCCCGCTCCACGCAGGCGTCTACGTAGGCGAAGCCGTCGGCAAGCGTGAAGGCGAGCTCCTGGGCCGCGGTCGAGCCGGCCTCGCGGATGTGGTATCCGGAGATCGAGACGGTGTTCCAGCGTGGCACCTCGCGCATGCAGTACTCGATCGAGTCCACCACCAGGCGCATAGAGGGCTCGGGTGGAAAGATGAACTCCTTCTGCGCGATGAACTCCTTCAGGATGTCGTTCTGCAGCGTGCCGTTGACTCGGTCGAAGGCGACGCCCTGCTTCTCGGCCACGGCCAGGTACATGGCCAGGAGGATGGCCGCCGGCGAGTTGATGGTCATCGAGGTAGAGACCTCGCCGAGCGGAATCCCTTCGAAGAGCCTCTCCATGTCGGCGAGCGAGTCGATGGCCACGCCGCAGTGGCCGATCTCACCTCGGCTCGTGGGCGCGTCGGAGTCCTGGCCCATCAGGGTCGGCATGTCAAAGGCGACCGAGAGCCCGGTCTGGCCGTTGGCCAGCAGGTAGTGATATCGACGGTTGGTCAGCTCGGCGGTCGCGAAGCCGGAGAACTGCCGCATCGTCCACAGTCGGCCGCGGTATCCGGTGGCGTGGATTCCACGGGTGTAGGGGTACTGGCCGGGAAGCTCCTCCTCGATTCCTTCCACATCAGCCGAGGTGTAGAGCGGCTCGACCTCCATCCCCGACAGGGTTGTGGTCTCTGCGCCGTCCTCGCGGTCGGCGCTCTGCTCCGGCGGCAGGCTCTGCGATTCGCCTGCTTCGGACCGGTAGCGAACCCTCATCTCGCCATTATCCGTCCCGCCCTCTCAGGCTTCAGTCTGCCGGCCGTCCTCTCCGTCGCTCCTGGCGCGCTCCGGGACCAGGGTGTTGCCGCGCAGCCTGAGCACCTCCTCGGCCGCCGCGTAAGGGATCCGGTCCTGGAGCAGGCGGTCCGCCAGCGGCTGCTCGCTGTCCAGCAGGCGGCGCGCTTCCGACCGGGCCCATTCGCCGACCAGGTCGGCGGCCTCGTCCTTCAGCCGGGCCTCCGAGCGAGCCCGGCCCTCCCCAGACCTCTCGAGGTGGGACCGATGCTCCTCGACCGCGCCGAGCACCTCCTCGAGGCCGGCCCCGGTGGTCCCCACGGCCTGGACGATGGGTGGGCGCCAGGCCATCTTGGGTCCCATGCTCAGCATGCCGCGGATCTCCTGTGCGGTCTTCTGGGCGCCGGGCAGGTCCGCCTTGTTGAGCACGAAGACGTCCGCGATCTCCATGATCCCAGCCTTGATCATCTGGACGCCGTCGCCCAGGCCCGGTGTCAGGACCACCAGCGTGGTATCCGCGATGGCGGCCACCTCCAACTCGGACTGCCCGACACCGACGGTCTCCAGGATCACCTGGTCGAAACCGAAGGCTCCGATCAGGCGGATCGCCTCCCGGCTGGCGAGGGACAATCCGCCCAGGTGCCCGCGGGCCCCCATGGAGCGGATGAAGACTCCTTCGTCGAGCGCGTGGCGCTGCATCCTGATCCGGTCGCCCAGGATGGCGCCTCCGGAGTAGGGCGAGTTGGGGTCGACGGCGATCACGGCGACCGATTGATCCCGACCGCGAAGCAGCCGCACGATCCCGTCCACGAGCGTCGACTTCCCGGTCCCGGGAGCACCCGTGAGGCCCATGACGTAGGGCTGCCGCCTCTCCGGCAGCGCTTCCAGGAGGTGGCGGACGGAGGGATCGCGCTGCTCCACGAGGCTGATCGCCCGGGCCAGCCCGCGAATGTTGCCGGCCCGGAAGTCCGCCGCCAGGTCGCGGCCGGAGCTACGCGACTCCGAACCAGCGCCGTGCGTAGTCGCTGCCTATGACCACGACCAGACCAGAACCATCGGCGCCCGTCGTGGCCGGCGCCGGCTGCACCGTGGCGCCGAAGAACTCCTGCAGCCAGGCCGCGGTCTGCGGGTACTTGCCGCCTGAGCGGTCGTAGACGATGGTCTTGGCCGCGGGCGGCGCCTGTGCGCCGTCTGTGACCGTGAGTCCGAAGGGACCGAGGATCCTGACCAGCCTGGCCTGGACGTCGCTGGAGCTGGCGCTCGCGTTCACGAGCTGGACCGGGGCGCGCTCGTCCAGGGTTCGGCGGTCGATGAATGCGTGCGCGAAGATGGAGCGCCACGTCTGGTAGGTGGGGTCTTCGGGGCAGAGTGCGAAGGCGTCGGGCGCGCCGCAGCTCCCGCGCTGGTAGGGAGCGAAGTCGTCGACGAGGTCCTGGTCGCTGATCCCGAGCCGGAGCAGCGAGGAGTCCGGCAGCTTGACGCCGAAGTCGTAGAGCGCTTTCAGGTCGTTGAGGTCCATGTCCGTCTTGAAGTCGTTCTGCAGGGTGTCCATCAGCTGAGGCGCCTTCAGCAGGGCACCGGCCGAGCTGGCGCGCTGCCGGATGTCGGCGATGATCATCTGCTGGCGGCGAGCCCGGCCGAAGTCGGTGGCCTGCTGCGGCTCCTCGGCGTCGCGGGAGCGCGCGATCTCCAGCGCCTGCTCACCGTTGACCTGGTACTGGCCGGCCGGGAAGTGGATGCCGGATCCGGGCGGGCAGGCGTAGCCGGGCGGCACTCCATGGTTCAGGTAGCCGTTGCTGTAGTCGGGGTAGTGGCAGTCGTCCAGGGGGCCGTCCATGGTCACGGTGATGCCGCCCAGCGTGTCGACGACGCTGCGAAAAGCCTTGAAGTCCACCGCCGCGTAGCGATCGAAGGTGATGCCCGTGAGCTTGCTGATGGTCGCCTCGACCAGGTGCCCGGCTCCGTCTTGCCCCTGGAACTCCGGCTTGAGCGGCCCGGGCCCGAAGATCCCCGGGTCGTTACCGACCTCGAAGGCCGCGTTGATCTTCTCCTCGTAGACCCGGCCGTCCTGCCAGGCGTCGATGCGAACGTACAGGTCGCGAGGTATCGACGCTTCCAGGACCCGGCGGCTGCCGGGATCGATGCTGACGACCATCAGGGTGTCGGTCAACCAGGGAGCGTCGTTCTCCGCGCCGCCGTAGCCGAGCAGCAGGAGGTTCACCTGCTGACCGTGCTTGAGCTTCCAGGCGATGGAGCCGGCGGGGGGCTCGACCTCGTTCTGGATCACCGTCACCGGGTTGTTCAGGTTGGTGACGTGGTGCAGGAAGCGTCCGGTGCGGACGACCGCGTAGCCTCCCGCGGCCACCACCCCGAGGAGCAGGACGGCTACGAGGACGATCGGGAGACGGCGGAGCAGACGAGAGCGGCCGCCCGGGGAGGATCGCCCGCCGAGGTCCCTGGCCCGGGGCATACGGGCTGTGATTCTACAGACGCCGGCTGAGCGGGCCAGGAGGCCCTTCGCCGGCCCCGACGCGCCACCAGGGCACCTTCGGCCGCGTCCCGCTCAGGCCTGACCGATCCAGCGAAGCGCGTAGTCCCGGCCGAGCACCACGGAGAACCCGTTGTCCGGAGCGCCGGCCGTCCCCGGGGCTCCCTGGACCACGCTGGCGTGGAAGTACTGGGCCAGCCACTTGGCGGTCATCGGGTGCTTGCCACCGGAGTAGTCGTAGATCACTGAGGTTTCGGTGGTCTTGCCGCGCACCGGCGGGACGGTCTTCAGGCCCAGCGGTCCCAGCGTCTGAGAGACGCGGTCGCCCATGTCGTCGAGCGTCCGGCTGGAGTTCACGATCTGGATCGGGGCCGCTTCCTTCAGCGCCTTGGGGTCGACGAAGATGTTGGCGAAGTACGTCTTGATCATCCGGTAGCTGGAGTCGACGGGGCAGAGCGTGTACTGGTTGTAGTCACCGCAGCTGCCACGCCGCAGGTAGTAGTCCTCGGCGAAGTTGGTGTTGGTGATGGCCGCCCGGCCGATCGAGCCGTCGGGCAGCTTCCCGGCCCAGTCGTACACCGACTTCAGATCGGAGAGGCCCAGGTTCGTGGAGAAGTCGTTCTGGAGGGCGTCCATCATGGCCGGGGCCTTGGCGATCGCGTTGGCCGAGGTCGCCTTCTTGCGAATGGCGTTGAGCAGCAGCTGCTGACGCCGCGCACGGCCGAAGTCGCTGGCCTGGTCCGGCTGGATGGCGTGTCTGGAGCGGGCCAGCTGCAGTGCCTGGACGCCGTTCACCTGCTGGCAGCCGGCCTTGAAGTGGATGCCGCCCTTGATGTAGCCGTTGTGGCTGTCGGGGTACTCGTTGTCGTCGAGTGGACCGTCCAGGCAGACCTGCACGCCGCCCAGCGCATCGACCAGGTCGCGGAAGGCCTTGAAGTCGACCGCGACATAGCCGTCGAACTGGACGCCTGTGACGGTCGTAGCCGTCTGCTCCGCGAGCTTGCCGCCCCGATCCTTGGCGCCGGTGAACTCCGGGCGTTTGCCCTTGTAGGTCGCGTCGTCCATGCCCACCGCGTATGCGGCGTTGATCTTCTGGACCTGCCCCTGATGGTTTGGCCAGGCGTCTATCTGGACGCTGAGGTCTCGCGGGATGGACGCTTCCATCACCCTGTGATTGGTGGGGTCGATGCTGAGAACCATGATGGTGTCGGTCAGCCAGGGGGCGTCGTTCTCCGATCCCCCGTAGCCCATCAGCAGCACGTTGACCCGCTGACCGTTGTTCAGCTTCCAGGGGATGCTCCCGGTCGGCGGGGCGACGGATCGCTGCGCTTCACTCAGAGGGTTGCCGAAATTGAGCGCCTGGCTGAGGAATGTGAAGGTTCGACCCACGGCGAATGCGCCGGCGACGAGGATCACCAGTATCAGCCCCAGCGCGATGAAGGGGCGGGGCGATCGCCGCCGCGGCTTCTGGTACAGCGACGAGCGCTGCCGGTAGCCGGGAGAGTCCACAGGACGATAGGAGTAGTTAGGCATGCTCCTCTGTACCTAACGGGTGATGGGGCGTGGAAGGAACGGCGCGCGAAACGGGAAGGAGCCGCCCGAGACCTCCGGGCGGCTCCAAGATACCTAGCCGGTGGTCGAAATGCTAGCCATGCTTGTAAAGACCCTGACGATCACGAGCAGCACCCACGCCACCAGGATGAAGCTGCCGATTATGCCGAGGATGCGGCCCGCGTTGGCCAGCCCCTCGCCACCTATCGTCCCCCCGCTCGCGCGGATCCGATTGAGCGAACTGTTGCCGAGGAAGAAGGCCACCGGGCCCAGGATGGAAAGGCAGCAAGTGAGGCTGAGCAGCCCGAAGACCAGTGAAAGCGTCGCCTGGTTGTCGGTCGGACGATTGGCCACTGCGTAGCCGGGCGCCGCGCTGAAGGGAGGCGGCTGGGGGTAAACCGGAGGCGCCCCACTCGGCGTGAACGAAGGCGGGGCCGCCGGCGGCGGGTAGGAAGGCGGCATCTGAGGGGGCGGTTGTCCGGGCGGCGGTGGTGGGGGTGACCCCGCTGCTCCGGGCGGCTCGGGGAACCCGCCGGGCGGACCAGGAGGAGGGGGCGGCGGTCCGCCTGGCGGTCCGGGAGGCGACGGTGGCCCGCCAGGCGGTCCTGGTGGCGGCGGCGGCGGCCCGCCAGGCGGTCCTGGTGGCGGC